>CAZLGX010000051.1:2839-7951 GCA_964559395.1 uncultured Methanosarcinales archaeon | reverse complement strand
CAAGTTCGTTAAGAACGCTTAGTTTAATGCTAAGACAGGCTATCGCATTGACATGCGAGCGAACTCAAAGTGAGCTCTCGCTTGCAAAATAATGCACAAAGGGCCTGACAAAAGGCGGCTTATGCTGACCCTTATCCTTTACTAAATTTACTAAAATGGCGCAAGATAGAATCAGCATGCCTTCTGGTATGGGGGGATTAGTAAGATATTTCGATGAATATAAAAGCAAGATAAAATTCAAGCCGGGGCATATTATAGTGCTTTGCGCTGTTGTCATTTTGATTATGCTGTTTCTTTACACCTACGGCAATAAGCTGCTTGGAATAGGGTGAGCAGATGTTTCCAGGAGTAAGCCCGAGAGAAATGCAGAAAACCATGAAAAGGCTTGGTATAAAGCAGGAAGAAATTGATGCCGAGCTGGTTATAATAAAAGCCCATGACAAAGATTTTGTCATAAGGAACCCCAAAGTCAGTAAAGTCAACATGATGGGGCAAGAGACATTTCAAGTTGTTGGTAACATAGAAGAGGTTGAAAAAGATGCAATCGCAGATATTAGTGAAGAGGATATTGCTACGGTAATTGGGCAAACAAGCTGCACAAGAGAAGAGGCGATTGAAGCGCTTGAGGAAAGCAATGGCAATTTGGCTGAGGCAATACTAAAACTGCAGAATAAATAATTCTTTTGTCCTATGAAAGAAGCTTATGATTTAGCTGTTCAGGAATTGAAAAGAGTAGACCACTTATTTTGGGTAAGCCTGAAATACACAAGAACAGTCGATGTCATAAAGCATGTGATTGACAGAATCATTAACTGCATGGGTTATGGCTTTGAATCAATCCTAAAATATGCCAAAGACAAAAAGCTGATAACCCATATTCCGGATAATGCGGGCTTGAGATGCGAACTATTAAGAAAAACATTTCCTGATAATGCGGAGCTTATAGACTACATTAATTTCTATACACTGTTGAGAAAGCTCAGCAAAGCAGAACACACAAAAAAAGAGGAATTTAGAAGGCATGTCGCTATGATTGCCACAATAGACAAGGGCGAAGTGATTGAAATCAGCATAGATGTCCTTAAGGAATATTATGAAAAAACTAAAAATTTTATCAGGTTTACAAAAATAACCATAAACGAGGAAAAAGAAGAGCAGTAATTGCGGGATTGGTGTACTCGTGTTTGATATGGAAAACTTGAGAAAAAGGCTTGAAAAAAGAGGGTGGCAGAATCAAGAAATAGAAAAAGCAATAGGAATAATAAAAAGAGCAAAGCAAAATAAGACAAAAGAAAGCTTGTTTCTTGAGAGAAGAATCTTCTGGATTTTGCTTATTTTTATAATAGTAGCTAATTTTGCGATATCGGTTGCGTTAATGCCTTTGCTTATTGCTTTAAGTGGTTTTGTGCCGTATTTTGTAATTTCAGTGCTGGGGCTGGTTTTTGGCTTGGTATTTGAATTAGTTATAAGGACAATAGAGCATTTAGAGAGCAGGCATCATTTGGCTTTGGCTGTTTTGATTCCTTTGATTGCATTGGCAAATGTTTATTTGATATCTGGATTGTCGAATGAGGTGGCATTCAAGCTGGATTTGCAGAATATCCATTCCCCATTAGTCATCGGATTTGTTTATGCTGCTTCTTTTGTTTTGCCTTATTTGGTTTACAGGTTTGTTTTGAAGATTGAGTATTATGCAAAGGAATGAATTATTTTAAAGAATATTATTTATTGAAAGTGCGCCTATTTTAAAGCGCAGGAAGAGTTTAAAGCATTAAGCATTTAATGCAATTAACTAAAACCCATTAACAAAAATTCAATAACAAAAACAATAAAATAACATAAACTTAAAAAATCCTTAAACGACCTCTACAAGTAAGGGTGTTTAAAGTAACCAGTTTGCTATTTCTTTTTCTTGAATTCCAATGCGCAGGAATTTATGCAAAATCTTTTTCCTGTCTTAGTTGGACCGTCGTTAAATACATGTCCTAGATGGCCATGGCATTTTTTGCACATTATTTCTGTCCTTATCATGCCGTGCGAGAAATCGGTTTTAAGCTCGACATTTTCAAGGTTATTTGGCTCGTCAAAGCTCGGCCATCCTGTTCCTGAGTCAAATTTCGCATCTGAATCAAACAATACTGAGCCGCAGCCAGCGCAGATGTAAGTTCCGTTATCTTTATGATGGACAAATTTTCCAGTGAAAGCCTGCTCTGTTCCTTTTTCCCTCAAAACATGGTATTGCTCAGGCTCTAGTTTCTTTTTCCATTCATCCTCTGTTTTGGGTATTGATTTCGTCATTTTAAAAAAAGGGCCGCGGACGAGATTTTCGAACTTGATAGTTAATCGAACTCGCGCCAAGCGGGTATTGCGCAGTTATGCTGCTCCACAGCCGCTTATTCTGCCATTAAACTACCGCAGCCATAATAAATCAGAGGTAAAAAGGGTATTTTAAAGGTTGTGGAAAGATTTATAAATGAAACTAATATCTTATGAATAATTGCCCGAGTTCGTCATGAGCGTTTTAGGGTTATAAATCATATAACGCTATATTCTCGGCTATTACTATGGCAGAAGAAAAGCAGGAACTGAAATATTTCGTAAGAATTGCAAATACTGATTTAGACGGCAACAGGACAATAGGCCAGGCTCTGACAAAAATAAAGGGCATAAGCTTCATGCTTTCCAATGCTATCTGCAATGCCGTTGGCATAGAAAAAACAAAAAAAGCCGGCTACTTAACTGATGAAGAAATTGCCGGAATTGATGAGATAATAAAGGATCCAATAAAATTTAAGCTGCCAACATGGCTATTCAACAGGAGAAAAGATCCTGAAGATAATGCAGACAAACACTTAATTGGCACTAACTTGACATTCACGCAAGAAAACGACATAAAGATGATGAAGAAGATAAAGTCCTACAAGGGCATAAGGCATATGCTTGGACTGCCTGTAAGGGGCCAAAGGACAAGATCCAATTTCAGAAAAAACAAAGGAAAGGTCCTTGGCGTCAAGAGAAAAGAAGGAACAAAAGCTGGTAAAGTTTAGCTTCGCTAAACTTTCTTAATCAAAATGGGAGACATAAAAAAGCAAAAAAAGAAATTTTCAAAGCCTAGCCATCCATGGCAGAAAGACAGAATTGAGGCAGAGAAAGAAATGCTCAAGCAATACGGCTTGAGAAGAAAATACGAAATATGGAAAATGGATTCGCTTCTGAAAAAATTCCTCAACAGGGCAAAAACAATAATCGCCCAAATAAATCCCCAGTCAGAATTCGAGAAAAAACAGATGCTTGAAAGGCTATATTCGCTTGGGTTATTAAATCACGGCTCAAGAGTTGAAGACATCTTAAACCTTACAATAAAGGATTTGATGGAAAGAAGGCTGCAGACATTGGTTGTGAGAAAGCAATTTGCAAAAACTATGCTGCAGGCAAGACAGTTTATAACACACGAATATGTTTCAATCGGAACTAGAAAAATAACAGCTCCATCTTATTTGGTTTCTGTAGATGAGGAACCGCAGATAAAGCTTACGAAGCCGATAAATCTTGTGCAGAATGTGGCTGAGAAGAAAACAGAAAAGGAAGTGAAGAATTAAAATGGAGCATAGGCAGCAGAGATGGGGGATAGCTCATATTTACGCCTCTTATAACAATACTATTATCCATATAACCGACATTACAGGCACAGAAACATTATCAGTTGGCTCTGGAGGCATGGTTGTGAAAAGCGACAGAATGGAAGGAAGCCCAACAGCAGCAATGATTGCTGCAAAAAAAGCTGCTGAAACCGCAATGGATAAAGGCATAACAGGAATTCATGTGAAGATAAAGGCTCCAGGCGGGCATAATGGTCCTAACAGCCCTGGACCAGGGGCGCAAGCTGCCATAAGGGCTCTTTCAAGGATGGGATTAAGGATCGGTATGATAGAAGAAGTGACTCCTTTGCCACATGATGGGTGTAGGAAGAAAGGTGGTAGAAGGGGAAGGAGAGTGTAAAAATGGAAGTCAGGGTTTTAGATAACGACAAAGAGAAAGGAAGATTGTCATTTATCTTGAAAGATTCCAACTCGGTTTATGCAAATACACTAAGAAGGCTTATGCTAGATGATGTCCCGACAATGGCTGTTGAAGAAGTTGAGTTCCAAAAGAACAATTCCATACTTTATGATGAAATGGTCGCGCATCGGCTTGGGCTGATTCCTTTAAAGACTGACTTAAAGTCATATAATCTGCCAAGCGAATGCAAATGCGAAGGCAAGGGCTGCAACAGATGTCAATTGAAACTGATTTTAAAAGCCACAAAGGGCTCTGGCATCGTTTATGCTTCTGAGCTGAAGAGCAAGGATCCTGCTGTCAAGCCAGTTTACCCTGATATGCCTATTGTAAAGCTACTGAAAGGACAGATATTGGAGCTGGAAGCGATAGCAGTTCTTGGCAAAGGAAAAGAGCACGTCAAATGGAGCCCATGCCATGTTTGGTATAAATACAAGCCGATTATTGAAATAACTGGAGAAGTGAAGAACCCAGAAGCAATAATCGAAGTTGACCATAATAACATTTTTGAGATAAAGGACAGGAAGCTTGCTGTTAACAAAGACAGAGTTTTAGAGTGCGACTTGTCGCTTGATTTTTCAGAAATTGACAAGAATGTCAAAGTTTCTGCAAGCAACACTGATTTTGTCTTTTATGTTGAATCATTCGGTCAGTTAAGCTGCAAGGAAATCGTAAATACAGCCATTGATATATTTGACGAGCAGCTTGATGATTTTGCAGAAGAGCTCAAGAAAGCGAAGTAAAACAAGGGTTTCGCCCCTTGAGGACGAGAAACTTTTTTTGCGAAAAAAGTTTCATCAAAAATTGTGCCATTAATGGCACGGAAAAATAAAAATCAAAAATAAATTATAAAAATCCTAACTCCCAATTACGCGGGGGTGGCAGAGCCTGGTCAAATTCAATTAAAAATGAAGACTTTATGCGTACGGTTGAGGATGTTAAGCAAAAGCCGTATACCTTAGTGGTTGCGAGGGTTCAAATCCCTTCCCCCGCATTTCAGATTTTAATAAACAAAAATTAACAAAATAATCATTAACGTAAATTCGGTACAAAAAT
>CAZLGX010000051.1:0-2829 GCA_964559395.1 uncultured Methanosarcinales archaeon | reverse complement strand
ATTACAATTTCATGGTGCTTAATATTTATTATAAATTTAATAATTTCCTTATAAATAAAATTTAATACAATGATGCAAAGACAAGAACTCACGGACAATGTGGAACAGGATGAATTACCAAAACCAAGAATGATTTTGGATGAATTGTGTTACACATCTGGACAGGTTGCTAAATTAGTTGGTGTCTCCCGGTTTGATGTAATAAGATTAAGAAGAAAACTTGAACGTGAAAAAAATGAAAAAGGTGCACAATTTGGTAAAACTATGCTTATTCGAGATACAGACAGCAACAGATATTATTATACTCAACATTTTGTTAATTATTACAGACAGTATCTTAATGATAGATTTCAATTTGTAACGGTTTAAATTTAATATTCATATAAAAGATAACATAAAAATCAAAAACAAAATGTCAAAAAGAACTGGCTCAACAAATCCAGTATTGGTAAGGCTTATTGTGGAGCTGAAAAAGAGGGGCAATGAGCAGAACGTCAATATATGGAGAAGGATCGCTTATGACTTGGAGAAGCCGACAAGGCAGAGAAGAGTTGTGAATCTCTCGAGCTTAAGCAGGCACACAAAAGAGAACGAAATAGTTGTTGTTCCAGGCAAAGTGCTTGGAGCGGGCGACTTAAATCATAAGCTTACAATATCTGCATTACAATTTTCAGGCGGTGCAAAGGAGAAGTTAGAGAAGGTCGGCGCAAAAATAGTTCCGTTGCTCGAGTTGAGCAAATCAAATCCAAGCGGAAAGGGCGTAAGGATTATGGGTTAAAAAATGGAAAGATTAGAAGCAATATTTCAAAAACCAGAGGAGGTTAAATTTGCAAGAATGTTACTTGGAAGAGTAACTCAATCAAAAATACCAGGAAATCTTAAAAGATTATTACTTGATGTTCAAACTGATAGATCACAAGATGAACCTTATAGGCCTTTGAATCCATTTTTTGTAGTTGAGCAACTAATAAAAAAAGGGTATTTGGCAATGCAGGATTATAGTGGTATTGGTGTAATAAATAGTATTTACGTTTCAATGGTTCAAGAGGCAAATACATTTTTTGAATCTGCATATCCAGGGTGAGTTTAAAATGATAATCGATGCTAAAGACACGATTTTGGGAAGGCTAAGCGCATTTGCCGCAAAGCAACTTCTGCTAGGCAGCAGAGTTGATGTTGTCAACTGCGAGGAAGCGGTTGTAAGCGGAAAAAAACAGGCAATTTTAGAGAATTACATAAGGAGAATTGACAGGAAAGCTCCTGGAAAAGGCCCTTATCTTTACAGAAGGCCTGATTTTTTTGTGAAAAGGACCATAAGAAGCATGCTTCCTTTCAAGAGAGCAAGGGGCAGGAGTGCTTTCAAAAATGTCAAATGCCATATAGGTATTCCTGATAATTTTAAAAATGAAAAGGCAATTGTTTTAGGGGCAAATGCTTCAAAACTGAAGTCGACGGATTACTTGAAAGTAAGAGACATATGCAAAGCCATAGGATGGAAGTAAAAAATGAAAAATGTAATTACGTCAGGAAAAAGAAAAATGGCAATCGCAAGAGCCGTATTGATGCCTGGAAATGGCATGGTAAAGGTGAATCATGTACTTATTGATTTTATAGAGCCAAAAATGTCAAGATTGAAATTGAGAGAGCCATTAATACTTGCCGGTGATGTTGCCAATAAGGTGAATATTAATGTGAGTGTAGCAGGCGGGGGAATAACTTCACAGGCAGAAGCGTCAAGACTCGCAATTGCAAAGGCATTAGTCGAGTACTCAAAAAGCGACAAATTAAGGCAGACATTTTTGGAATATGACAGAAACCTGATTGTTGCAGATGTAAGAAGGAAAGAACCTGCAAAGCCGAATAGGCATGGGCAGGCAAGGTCGCACGTACAGAAGTCGTACCGTTAGAAGGATAAATAGAACTTCTTTAGGTAAAATAAACCTTATTTTTCTTTATTTTTGACTGGATAATTGCTACCATTTTCACTATTAGAATTGATATATTTAGTAAAGTTCAGAGGATGTACAGACAAGATTCAGAAAGTGATGTGTGTGAAATACTTAAAGCGTATTCTGCAAATTTTTTGATTGTATTTTTATTTTACCACCCAAAAAATGTCCCAACTACCAAATTGTGATTTCTAGTTTCTGAAATATATATTTCTATAGCACTGGACATCTCCCGACGTGAAGCTTATAAAGGATAAAATTCTACAAATTTTTTAGTTTGCTCATTTTCTACAAATTTTTTAGTTTGCTCATTTATTTGTAAATCACTTAAATGAAGTTTAACTTCCAAATTATAATTTTTATTTCACTAAAAATCATTTAGAAAGTTTTCACACAAGAATAGTCGGTGATTTAAAATGTATTCGCCTAGAAATCAAAAAATTTGTTTGACTGAATTTATTCCAATTAAAGTTATTTGCAAAGATGATCCAGAGAAAAGTTTTGAATTGTACATCGAAGATATTGGAAATTATCTGAATTTGTCTTATTTTACCGGAATTTATAATTCCAAGGGACTTGTTGGGAAGCAGAAACGCGGATTATTATTTCCAAAGTATGTAAGAAGAAATCAAGAAACATTTGAGGTTCTTGGCTTGTTGCAAGCTGAAATGGGCAAACAGCATGACGGTAAAATAGTATTTTGTAACCACGAATACAGATTAGTTAGGAAAGTTATGAGGTGGTTTGAAAGAGAATTTAAGGAGAGCAGAGCAGAAACTAATACCATTTCTAACAGAGCGCTTAGAATGAAAGTTGCTAAACATTCATCAAAACCTTTAAAAATACGCTTATTTTCTACGAGTCAATATGATAATACCCA
>CAZLGX010000050.1:0-8032 GCA_964559395.1 uncultured Methanosarcinales archaeon | reverse complement strand
TCAAATGGAGCAAATATCGAAAGCGAGTGACGTGAACGCGAGCGTGCGAGCGTTCTCTCACGCAGGTCTACGCTCACATGTCACAACCCATGTTGCGGAATACAAGAAAGAGATTGTAAATGAACTAGTTAATTTGATGACTGAATATTCGATAATTGGAGTTGTTAATATGGAGAATCTGCCTGCCCCGCAACTCCAGGTGATGAGGGCCCAATTAAGGGGCAAATTCTATTTGACCATGACTAAGAGAAGACTGATGAAGCTTGCGATTGAACAGGCGAAATCAAAAAAGAAAGGTATCGAGCAGCTTGAAAATCATTTGGGCGGAATGCCTGCCTTGATATTCACAAAAGAGAATCCGTTTAAGCTAAGCAAGACCTTGCAGAAAAACAAAAGCCCAGCACCAGCAAAAGCAGGGCAAACTGCACCAAGAGACATAGTTGTGCAGAAAGGAGCAACGCCATTTGCCCCCGGACCAATAATTGGAGAGCTTGCCCTTGCTGGAATAAAGTCCGGAGTTGAAGGAGGCAAAGTTGCCGTGAAGGAAGACACTATTGTGGTAAAATCTGGGGAGAAAATAAAGCCAAAGGTTGCAGAAATTTTAACCAGACTTGGCATACAGCCTATGGAAGTTGGGCTGGATTTGGTTGCTGTTTATGAAAATGGGCTGATTTACGGCAGAGACATATTGTCAGTTGATGAAAAAGAATATTTGAATAGATTGCAAAATGCCGCAAGATGGGCATTCAATCTTGCATTTAATGCAGCTTATACCACAAAAGACAATATCAGCTTGTTGATTGGCAAAGCCCATAATGATGCTAAAGCACTTGGAATATCCCAAAAAATTTTTGACGCAGGGATTATTGAGATTTTATTGGGCACTGCGCAACAGCAAATGCTGAGCCTGAAAACAGCGGCAAATATACACACTGTTGAAAAAGAAGAAAACAAAATTGAACCGAAAACTGAAGAAATTAAAGAACAAAAGACTGAATCAAAATCGAAAGAAGCAGCACAAAAGACAGAATCTGCTGAAATAAAAGCTCCAACAAGAGAGGAGCTGGAAGCAAATATAAAAATGAGAGAAAAGCAAAGAGAAGTAAAGGAAGTTGAAAAAATATATCATGATATTCACAAAAAAGCTATTGAAGAGCAAGAGAAGAAAGAGAAATAAAGATGGTAGCTAAAAAATTTCACTTGAAAGATTTTCCTGCTGAAAGGATTCGAATATTGCTTAGGAATAATAAGAAGTTTTTAGATGAAAATATAAATTATTTTGGTTCAGTAAATAAATTGGCTGATTTTTTATCAATTTCACCTTATCAAATTCGTGGGTGGAAAAAATATAATTTATTTATCCCACTCAAATATTTAAAAAAAATCATTGATGAAAGACAGCTAGAGTGGGATGAGGTAGAAAGAAATGTAGTCGCATATAAAGGTCCAAATTTAAGTTTATCTGTTAAAAATCCTAATTTACCTATAATTGAATGCCCAGAGTTATTTGCCATTATTGCTCATTTGGTTGGTGATGGATGTGTGAATATTAATAATATTCCTAGTTATATTAATTCAAATAAAGAATTGATTGCCAATTTTCAGAAAATGATTAAATTTGTTTTTGGTAATGTTGAAGGAGAAACTTACAAAAGAGGCTCGGGCGTATATGAACTTAGATTCTCTCGTGTTATCTCAGATTTACTAAAATCATTTTATAATATTGATTTTTATAGTCTTACTGCAAAATTTCCAGAAAGAATATTTGAATTGCCTAAAAAGTATTCTTATGCTGTTGTAAGAGCAATAGTAGATGACGAAGGACATGTTAGGGAAAATAGAGTATCAATTAAAATGCATAATGAAAATCTTATGATGCAAATAAGGGAAATGCTAGCAAGAATGTTGGGGAAAGAGGCGATAACTGAATTAGCATGTTATAAAAATGAATCATGGGCAATATCCATAAGATCAGGTTATTTGAAAGAATTTGAAAATAAAATTAAGTTGATACATCCAAAAAAGAAAAATGATTTAGTTTACGCAATAAAAAAGGCAGAGTATAGAAAAACGATACATAGAGATAATATCTGGAAAACAAAATTAAAAATTCTTATACTCTTATCAAATAAGCCTCAAACAATAAGTGATCTTTCAAGAGAACTTTTTATTGACAAAAGCAATATCACCACGCATGTAAGACATCTTTTAAATAAATCACTGGTTGGGTGCATGAGGTATAAGGGGTCTTCCAAATTTTGTTTAACAAGGAAAGGCAATATTTTTCTGAAAGAAAATCTTCCAATATCTCATAATATTCATATAGATTTGACCAAAATTGTGTACAATAACATAAATATAAGGCATAGCAGAATTTTATTGGAGAAGAAAATAAGGGAAAAGTTATTTTGGTTCTTAGAAATAGCATTTGGAGATCAAGATAAAATAGGCAAATCATTTAATGTTCATCACAATACTGTAAATAATTGGAAGAATGGCCATACTTTAATTCCTTCAATAATCTTAAATAAGATGCTCATTTTTCTAGGAGAAAAAGGAATAAATCTAGCAGATGATGTTAATAAAAGTATAAATAATATCAAAACTATAAATGGAAGATATAAATTATATGGAGGGATGAAAGATGATGTATGTATATGCAAGCCTACTATTGCATAAAGCTGGAAAGGAAATAAATGAGGAAAATGTCAAGAGGGTATTGGAAGCTGCAGGCGTCAAAGTGGACGAGGCAAGGGCAAAAGCACTAGTGGCGGCTGTGGAAGGAGTCAACATAGATGAAGCAATCGAGAAGGCAGCTATGCCTGTTGCAGTAGCGGCTGTGCCGGCAGCGTCAGGGACCGAGCACAAGCATGAAGCCAAAGCTGATCATGCCAAGAAAGCAGCTGAAGAAAAGAAATCGGAAGAACAGGCTGCTGCAGGCTTGGGTTCTTTATTTGGGTAAATGCTTTATTCGGTTGAACAAATGTTGAATCAAGTTCATGACATCAAAGCAAAAGGAATTACTCGAAGAGCTTAACAGAATCAAGATAGAGACATCTAAATTAAAGACAACCTTGAACCAGCTTGACTTTGAAAAAGAATCATGGTTCAAAAAGAAAGAAGAGTCCTCTGCAAAGATAAAGGACAGCATAAGCAAGATAAAAGAAAGCAAAGCCAAAAGAGACTGTTTAACTGGTGAAGTCAAGGAGCTCAAATCAAAAAGGGACGAGCTCAACAAGCAGCTAAAGGAGAAGTTAAGCAAGCTTGGCAAGCTAAAAAAAGAAAACTCAGATTTAGCGATGGAATTGAATATAAAGGAGTCTCCTTCTAAGATAAAACAGCATATTGAAGAATTGGAATTCAAAATTGAGACAGAAACTGTTTCTTTTGAGAAAGAGAAAGAATTGATGAAAAAAATAAAACAATTGAAGAAATTGTATGAAGATTCTGCTGATATAATGGAATCAAATAAGAAGGTAAGAGAGGCATCTGACGATGCCAGAAAGTTAAGAAAAGAAGCAAATGAAATACACAAGCAGATACAGGAAAAGGCAAAACAAAGCCAGTTATTGCATGAAGAAATCTTAAAGCTATCTCCCGAGATTGACAAACTCAAAATTGAGGAAGAGGGCTCCTTTAAGAAATTCTCTGAATTGAAGCAAAAGTTTACAGAAGTCAATAATCAATTGAAAGAAAAGCTGAAAGCCATGAATGGCATAAAAAGCCAGCTTGATGAGATATATGAAGAAAAGCAGGAAAAGAGGAAACAGGAGCAGGAGTCGTTTTTGAAATCAAAAGAGGAGGAAGTCAACCAGAAAATAAAAAGAGGAGAGAAATTAACGACAGAAGATTTGCTTGTTTTTCAGAAATTTGGGAAAGAATAAATATAAAACTTATTTATTAGAAACAAATTCCGTCATATGACAGTTCCCACAATACCACCTATTGTTGTGTTGAGCCATAAACACACCTGTGCCGCATTTTGGGCAGGATTTGTTTTTCCTTTCTAATTTATCGCCTTTCTTTTCGTACAAATTCCACTTTCCTTTTGGTCTTTTCTTAGCTGCTTCCTTTGCCATTTTTGATTGTTAAAAATTTATTATTTTATTTCTTAGCCGGAGCCTTTGCTGCCTTTTTATCTTTCTTTTCCTTCATTTTAGGCTCTATTGACTGCTTTTTGCCTTCGTCGGCATAAATGTAAGCTATAACCTGCGCTTTTTTATCGCCGAAATGTGTGTAAATGTGCCTTATTGCAATCAATTTTTCATCTGCATTCAGATTCGATGCAAGCAGAGAAGTTGTTTCTGTGTATGAAGGTGTGGATTTCTCAAAATCGATGTTTGCCTTTACCATAGTCCTTGACAATAAAAGCTCTTCCTTCTTTTCAACTATATTGATCTGCAAAGAAATCACCTTACCTTGATTGCGTACTCGCCTTTAGACTTTATGCCTATTTTCTGCGCTATCACTGATTTTTCAGCATCTATTATGGAAAGCCTGCCTTGCCAACTTGTTGAGAACTGGCTTGTCTTGCACATAGGGCATTCATTGCCTTCAACAAACATCTTGCATCTCTTGCAAACCTTTTTTTTCATCTTATTGTCTTATTTCTTCTCCTTCTTGTCTTTTGATTCTTTGCCTTCTTTTTCTTCCTTCTTAGGCATTTTTCCTTCGGCTTCTTCCTTTATCCAATCTAATCTTCCTAAGCCTTGCTGCCTCATGGTTAAGCCAAGCTTTGGATTAAGCACGTCTTTGAATGAGACTGCTATTATTCTGGCCCTGCATACATCTCCTACTTTAAGCACTCTTTTGCTTTCCTTTCCGGCCAAGGTTTTATCTTTGCTGAAGCTCACAAAATCATCCATTGTTTGTGAAATGTGAATCATGCCATCAATTGGGCCGATATTGATAAAAGCGCCAAATTCCGCTATATCTTTGATTTTGCCGGTAATCACTTCCTGCATTTCCGGCTTGAAGGTTAAAAGCTCAAACGCAACATCATAGTAAGATGCTCCATCGCCAGGTATTATAACTCCTTCCCCAATATCCTTCATGCCGGACACATCTATAATTATGCCCAAGTCCTTTGAGATAAAGCCGCTGTATTTTGCCTTTATCCTCTTAATCACTGCTTCCTCCAAAGGCAAGCTGAATAGATTAGGAGGCACTCTTATGTGGTCTTTTACTTCTACTTTATAGAACATTTTACAACCTGTATTTTAATGGCTTCAACTAGCCAATACCTTACAGGATAAATGCATCATTTATAAAGCTTTTCTTTAAATTAGTTGGAGATATTTCCTCTGCCTCAATATAATTACAGAAGTGGCTTTCTCCAGCAGTTTTTTCTTTAGAGGCTTGTCTTGTGTAGCCACTATCATATCCTTATCCTCATTTTTTAATATTATATCATCAACAGATTTTCCATAGGCTTTCAGTATGCCAATGTTTTTCATCTTAATTAATTTTAATGCCAACTGTGCCGCTTTTTTGCTTTTGCCTTTTTGTTTTTCCGCAATATTTTTTAATTCATTTATAGACTTTTCAAACACACAAAGTTTATAATTAAAACTGCAGATTCTGTCAATTTCTGAAAATATGTCCACTTTAAACTGCAGTGGAACCATCAAAAAATTGGTGTCGAGGATTATTTTTTTCATTCAGCATGTATTTTTGCAGCCCGATATAAATATTTTTACCTTTTAGAAAAGGACATTAGTTATTGGGCATTTGTGCCCTTTTCTAAAATATTAAAAGACACAATAAATTGCCCTAAAATTTGTGTCTTTTAACATTCAGGCATAAGGTTGCCTAACAAATCTTTTTAAACAAAACTCTTTACTTAATTATTATGGAAGGACTGGCAATCACATCAAAAGGTATTGAAGAAGCTGCAGCTATAGAGATAAAGGAATTGATAGGTGCAGAATGCAAAATAGAGGAATGTTGCGTTATTTTTGATTTCAAGAAAGTTGAAGATCTGTGCTTGCTTTGCTATAAAGCCCAATCTGTTAACAGAGTTGTATATTTGGTTGAAAATTTCGAATTTGAGGAAATTGACGATTTTGAAAAATTCTTTAAGAATATCAATTTGGATGAATGGCTTAAAAAATACAAAAAATTCAAGGCCGAGTGCCTGAGAATCGGCAGCCATGATTTCAAAAGCGTCGATATTGAAAAAATATTTATTGGCTCAGTAAATAAAAAATATAAAAATATTAAATTTGAGTTAAGGGCTAGTGAGATTATATTCTTTATATTTATAATCAATAACAAATGCCATATTGGAATAGACTTTGCCGGCTTTGAGCTGAATAAAAGGGCTTATAAAATATATTTGCACCCAAATTCTTTAAGAGGGACAATAGCATATGCTTTAATAAGGGAAAGCGGATTTGAAAAAAATGAAGTCTTGCTTGATCCTTTTTCCAGAGACGGCATAATACCGATTGAGGCTGCCATATATTCAAACAGATTTCCTCTGAATTATTTCAAGAAAGACAGGTTTGCCTTTCTAAAGCTCGATTTGGGAGTTGACTATGAAAAATTCTTCAGGAGCATTGACAGGAAAATAATTAAAAAATCGAAAGCTGGGATATACTCTTTTGACCACCTGTTCAAGTTTGTTGATTTTTCAAAGAAGAACGCGAAGATTGCAGGAGTTGAGAAGCTTATTGAATTCAGCAGAACAGAGCTTGAATGGCTCGACATAAAATTCAAGAAGGAAAGTGTGGAGAGGATAGTGACAAGTCTGCCAACATCAAAAACTGCAAACTTGGATAAAATTTATAATGAGTTTTTTTATCAGAGCGAGTACATATTAAAAAAAGAGGGTGTTCTTGCTCTTATAACGAAGGCGCCAGAATTTGTAAAAAGGCGTGCAGAGGGCCATAATTTTACTGCAATGAAAGAAAAAGAAGTATGGAGCGGTGAGCAATTGTTAAACATCATAACATTCAAAAAGAAAAATATATAAACCTACTATAAAAATTAATATTTAGTTGCTATGGAAAAAAAGAGGCGCACAAGCATATTTGAAAAACTTCTGTTGGTAGTCGGCTTTTTAGTCCTTATAATGGGATATTTCTTCATCAACAAGGTATTTGCTGCAGAAGACTTCAAAGTCAGCTGGGGGTTTTTGCAGACTGTGTTTTTATGGATGCTGATGGTCATATTCATAATCATGCTTGCGATTGGAGAAGACATAAAGGAAGGAATTCTGCTGCAGCAGCTTGACGAAATAAAAGATTTAAAAGACAAGCTTTTAAAGAAAAGAAATAGATAGCTTTAAATAGCCATTTTCTATACTATTATGATAAGGGTTAGCGCTTAGCTTCGGTTTTTGTGGAAAAGCGAGCAAAAGCTTGCTTTTGCATATTACAGACTGAGGAAAGTCCGCCCACTAACGGCAAAGTCCGTTAACACCTTGGGCGACATTTTTGCTACGCAAAAAGTCCCCCGAATAACGGATTGTCGCTATAGCCACTCACGGAAGTGAGCTCTAGCAATAGAGGGCAACCACTCAGAAACGAGACCGCTTGCAAAGAGGATGATATCTGCGAGTGCATTCGCGAGAATGCTCAGCTAACCAATTGACGTTTTTGCAAGCATGGGTGAAACGGTGAGCCCTGGCTGGTGCAAGTCTTGCTTAAGACGCTTAGTTTAATGCTAAGACAGGCTATCGCAGCGCTTTATGCTGCTCTAAGGGCCTGACAAAAGGTGGCTTATTCAGCCCTGCCTTTAATATTTTTTAAGAACAATTCCGATAATAATTGATATTAAACATACAAAATGGCGCAAGACAGGATATCTATGCCAAGCGGGATGGGCGGCTTGGTAAGATACTTTGACGAGTACAAAAGCAAAATCAAGTTCAAGCCCGGGCACATCATTGTGCTTTGTGTTGTTATAATCGTGATTATGATATTTCTTTATTCTTATGGCAACAGATTGCTTGGGATAGGGTGAGCTGATGTTACCCGGAATGAGTCCAAGAGAAATGCAGAAAGCTATGAAAAGGCTTGGCATAAAG
>CAZLGX010000049.1:0-8183 GCA_964559395.1 uncultured Methanosarcinales archaeon | reverse complement strand
TATAAAACAGAATGGATATTTAAAGCTTTCTGTTTTATGAATAAATTATAGTTGAAATAGAGGAGCATGGAAGTTTGATGCTGAAAGGATGGGATTTTACGCGGAGTAATTTTTTGTTTTTATTGAACTTATGGGAAATGTTTATATAGAATCTATTTTACTTAAATAGGATGGATTACATTAAAGTTTTTAAAGTTGTTCACCTTCTTTGTTTTTCCTTGGGTATTTTATTTGGAATCTTTTTGATTATTACTGGTATGTTTAGCGATGGTTCTTTTCTTACTACAAAGGCTTATATAGGATTTGGAATTTTTTTTATAATATTTGGAATTCAAGCTTGGAGAATGCTCTAATTTTTAATTATTTCTTGATACTTTGACTAAATTCTTTTATTTTATGCACTATCTCCTCAATCAGATAATCCGGAGTTGAAGCTCCAGCCGTAACCCCAATTCTTTCCTTCCCAACAAGCCATTCTTTTTTAACTTGCTCTGCTGACTGTATGAAATAAGATTCAACTCCAAACTCTTTCGCTTTTGCGTACAATTCTTTTGAATTGCTTGAATTCAAGCCACCAATCACAATTATTACATCCCTGTCTTTTGCCAACTCGTCAATATCGCTTTGCCTTTGCTTTGTTGGATTGCAGATAGTATTAACAAACCCGTATTTTATCGTTAAACCCTTTAAGCTTAGTGGAATCTCTTCAAATTTTCCATCACTCATCTTGGAATTTATATCAGAAATCAATTTTTCATAACCATAAACGGACATTGTTGTTTGGGAAATTATTGCATATTTCTGAAAATGGGTTTTATTGATATAATCAAGCACTAAGTCAGAGTCTTCCGCATGCTCCACAATGAAGGTGTCTTTTCCCTTGAGATGATACGAAGTACCTATTGATTCAGGATGATTTTGTTTTCCGAAAATAATCACTTCATAACCATTATTTTTCAATTTAATCGCAACATTATGGACAAGAGTTACAAGAGGGCATGTTGCATCATTTAAATTGCTGTTTTTTGTTATTGACTTTTCCTCAAGAATTTGATATGTAGTGCCCGGCTCGCCATGAGCCCTTAGTACAGTGACAGCATTTTTGGGAATGTTACTTATGTCATTAACGAATACAATGCCTTTTTTCTCCAAATCTTTTATAACCCTCTCGTTATGAACCAATTGTCCAAGAACATAAGTTTTGTCATTATTCTTGGCAGCAACCTGTTCTGCAATTTCTATGGCTTTCTTTACGCCAAAGCAGAATCCAGCGTGTTTTGCAACTTTAATATCTGGCATTTTATTGGAAATTTTTGATTTAATTTTGATTATTGCATATATAGGCGAGGCCGGGGCTAATGGCAGAAAAGCCGAAGCCGAGCACAAATTTATGTCGCGTAGCGACGGAATGAATTGTTTTTTTATTTAATTGAAATTATTTAATTATTGCACTTCGTGCTTAATTATCCCTGCTCTACTTGCGCTATACATTGGCGCACTAACAATAGCTAAAAACATTAAAAATTATTATAAAAATAATAACCCCCGAAATCAAATAATCATAATCTTTTTCTTTATATAGTTTTTGTCAAAAAGACAAATGGATAATCATATTGTATTTTGAAAAATGCCTCTCTTGCCTCATATATGCTATTGAAAACAGCAAAAACAGTCGGGCCTGAGCCTGATACAACAGCATTTAATGCGTCGTTCCTGAGCAGATTTGTTTTTATTTCATTTATTACCCTGTATTTTTTTGTGACTATCGGCTCAAAATCATTATGAAGGTTATTTGCTATTTCCTTTATGTCTTTTCTCTCTATAGCTTTTACCAGATCGTTGATGTCTGCTTTTGTCCTAATTCTCGGCTTTTGCCTGTCAAATGAAGAGTAGGCCCATTTTGTTGAAATCCTAAAACCTGGATTGATAAGAACTATGTTGATTGAAAATGATTTCTTAATCCACTTAATCTTGTCGCCCATTCCCCCTACTACAGCCGCATTTTCACCAATAAAGAAAGGGACATCGGATCCCAATTGCATTGCCAAGTTAACAAGCTGCTTTTCTTTGAGTTTCAAGCCCCAAAGCTTGTTCAGATTAAGAAGGGTTGTGGCAGCATTGCTGCTTCCACCGCCCAAGCCGGACTGCAAGGGTATATTTTTCTCTATGTATATTTTAGCGCCTTGCTTTACTTTATATTTCTTTTTCAAAAGCAAAGCCGCCTTATAAGCCAAGTTTTCTTCGGAAGACAGCTCTGGGTGCGTAGCCTCAACTACTATCTTATCTTCATGCAATGGCTCTATGGCTATGTTGTCGCTAAGCTCTATCCTTTGCATTACTGACTGCAGATTATGGTAGCCGCTGCTTAGTTTTTTGCCTATCTTTAGAAACAGGTTGATTTTTGCATATGATTGGATAGACATAACAGAGATGAGAGAAGTAAAGATATATAAATTATTGCTGGTTTTTGGATTCCAAATTGGAAGATTTAGGGTTTATAAGCCTTATAAATGTGAAATATTAAGGATTTAGGCCTATTTTAGTGTTACAACGCAGATGCACTGGATTCCCTTGCCTTGGCCAAATAAAGTCAATTTTTCGCCAGAAGTATAGGTAAGTCCAATTCTTTCCTTTTCAATGTTCAATATTTTTGCCAAAGAATCTTTAATTTTATCTGTATAATATTCAAGTTTCGGCTTACCTGCTTCAATTGAAACCGATATATTATTCACAGACCAATTACTTTCTTTTAATTTTTTTAACATAATTTCAAGGTATCTCTTACTATCAGTTACTCCCTCCCGGCACATTGAATCAGAATAATAAGATAATGACCTATCTCCAATTGCAGAGCTTATCGCATTAAACAGAGCATGGAAAATAACATCTGCATCTGAATTGCCTTCCAAACCAGTTTCATTGGGAATTATGCAACCGCCTAAAATCAGCTTCTTATTTTTATCTCGAGAGAAGTGATGACTATCATGGCCAAAGCCAACTCTAAAATTTGCGCCTAAATTATTTCTTTTCGCTAAAAAATCCTGTGATTTGCGAGTGAGCTCGTCGAACTCGCTCACATTCGTCTGATTTTTGGTGTCCAGAAAATTTTCAATTTTCTTGGACATCAAGATTCCCTCTGCAATTCTTAAATCGTCCTGTGTTGTTATTTTTATGTTCTCATAAGAGCATTCCACAATCTTGATTTTTTTCCCCAGCGCCTCAGCGACAGAAACATCATCCGTAATTTTTAACTTATTTTTGTTAATATAGTTGAATCCTTCAAAAAACAAATCGTACTTTATTGCCTGCGGAGTCTGCATTTGATAGATTCCTCGCCTATCTATTGTCTTTTCAATAAAATCATTTTTTATTTTTTTAATTGTGTCTTTTAGCCTGAAGCAGCATACTGCCGCACCAAATTTCTTTGCCGCATTTATACACCCAACAACTTCATTTTCTTTAACCAATGGATTGCTTCCATTGTGGACAATAATGATATCGCTATTTTTTGCATTTTTGATGGACATAAAACCATTATAAACAGAATCTTGCCTTTCTTTTCCGCCTTCAACAACATGTTTTATTTTATTAAAATTATATTGTTTTTTTATTTCTTCTATTTTTCTAAAATCTTTTTTTTGAACCACAATTATTATTTTATCAATCGAGCTGCAATTTTGAAATACCTTTAATGTATAATAAATCAATGGCTTGCCTATTAATGGAATAAATATTTTGCTAACATCGCCCATTCGCTTGCTTTTTCCTGCCGCAACAATAATTGCAAAGTTCATCTTTGAAGAAGTTTATTGTTAATCTCTATTAATTTTCAATTAGCATCTCTTGCTCAACAAGTGTTTTTGTCTTATCTTTTGTCTTTCTGTCAATTTCAAGAATTTCATGCAAAGTTGGATTCTTGATTATATTATGTTCATCCATCATCTTTTTTATCAATCTGGAAATATTCAGAAACCTTATTTTGTTATCAAGAAAAGCCCAGACAGCAACTTCATTTGCAGCATTCATTACAGCGGGCAAAGTTCCTCCTGTTGCGACTGCATCATAAGCATATTTCAGGCATG
Source organism: uncultured Methanosarcinales archaeon (assembly GCA_964559395.1). Classification (GTDB taxonomy): domain Archaea; phylum Nanobdellota; class Nanobdellia; order Woesearchaeales; family GW2011-AR4. The sequence continues at coordinate 4,101 of CAZLGX010000049.1, read as the reverse complement.
GAAACTTTTCAGAATCAGGCTCGTTAAATTCCAAATTTTTTATCTCCGCTAAATTTAATGATTTTGTATTGCTCTGAAATCTTTTTGGATACGACAAAGCATATTGAATCGGTATTTTCATATCAGGCAAGCCTAATTGCGCAATAACTGACTTGTCATTGAATTCAATCAGAGAATGGATAATGCTCTGCGGATGAATCACAATTTTAATTCTTTCATAATCAATTCCATAAAGCCAGTGAGCTTCGATAACTTCAAAGCCCTTGTTCATCAACGTAGCAGAATCAATTGTAATTTTTGAACCCATATTCCATGTTGGATGTTTTAATGCATCTTGAACTGTTACATTCTGCAATTGCTCTATTGTGTGGTTCTTGAATGGGCCTCCAGAACAAGTTATAGTAATTTTCTCAACTTCATTTATTTTTTCGCCATTCAAGCATTGGAAAATTGCGCTATGTTCAGAATCAATCGGCATAAGATTTACATTGTTTTTCTTAATCTCTTCCATTATCACAGAGCCTGCAGCAACCAAAGTTTCTTTATTAGCTAAAGCAATGTTTTTTTTGTTTTTTGCAGCATTATATGTTGGCTCGATTCCAACAGAACCGACTAAAGCATTTACTACAGTATCTGCCTCATCTAAAACTGCAATTTTGTTTAACCCATCGATTCCTGAATAAACTTGACAAGAACTAAAATTTAACAAGTCATCAACTTTATTTTTATCCATAATTGCGACTGCCTTTGGCTTAAATTCTTTTATTTGCTTTAATAGTAAATCAGAATTTTTGTTTGTAGTTAATCCAACTATCTTAAATTCGTTTGGGAATTGCCTAATTATATCTAAGGTTTGAGTTCCGATGCTGCCCGTGCTTCCCAGAATTGAAAGGTATTTCATCTCTAACTTCCATTCACAATTTCATTTATCTCCTTCAATAGAACCTCTTTTATCTCGTTATCATTTATTCTTTTTACTATCTGTCCGTTTTTGTAAAGCAAATGATTTCCTGGTGCGCCAACAATTCCTAAGTCGGCTTTTCTTGATTCTCCAGGCCCATTGACTGCACATCCCATGACTGCAACATGAATCGGTTTCTTGATTTTTTCAGTTTCATTTTCCAATTCTTCAACGATTTTTATAACATCAACATGTGTTCTTGCGCACGTTGGGCAAGATGTAACTTGAACTCCATCATTTCTCAATCCTAAAGCTCTCAAAATTAATTTTCCAACTTTAACTTCTTCATTTGGATCTTCTGACAATGAAACTCTTATTGTGTCACCTATCCCTTCGGAAAGCAACATTCCCATACCCATTGCGGATTTTATAGCGCCAGGCATTTTTGAGCCAGCTTCTGTGACACCCAAATGCAATGGGTAATCTGTCTTTGCAGCAAATAATTTGTACGCTTTAACCATTCTGGGGACATCAGAAGCTTTCAATGAAACAATTGTATCATAGAAATCTAAATCTTCCAGAATTTTCACATGGCGCATTGCGCTTTCAACCATCGCCTCTGGCGCATAGCCGTATTTTTCATACAAACCCCTTTCTAAAGAACCGAGATTGACGCCAACTCTCATAGGCACTCCATAATCCTTGCAAGCTGCAACAACTTGCTGTACCTTATCAGGATTTCCTATATTTCCAGGATTGATTCTGACTTTATCAACATATTTTACAGCTTCCAAAGCAATCCTGTAATCAAAATGAATGTCCACAACTAATGGAATTGAGATATTTTCTTTTATTTCCTTCAGTGCTTTTGCTGCCTCCATTGTCGGGGCAGAAATCCTTATAATGTCGCAGCCGATTTCTTCCAATCCATGAATCTGCTCGATTGTTGCTTTAACATCTGTTGTATCTGTTGTAGTCATAGACTGTATTGATATAGGAGCATCGCCTCCAATGAATAATTTTCCAACTTTTACTTTTCTTGACTTTCTTCTTTGGATGCTGTTTTGAGGCATTTTATTTAACTTATTGTAATAGATTGGCGAGGCATCGCGATGTGGAAGAACAGCGATGCCAAGCACAAATTTATGTCCGAAGGACAGATTGAATATATCAATAAAAAATAATCATAAAACAATAACTTATTTACCCAAAATCTCTTGAATTGTTTTCTTTATCCCTTCCTTGTCTATTTCAATCAGTTTCTTCTGTATGTCTGGCTTGCCGTGCTCTATAAATTCATCAGGAACTCCAATCCTTTTGACATTTGCTTTGAGTCCATTGTCTTCCAACAATTCCAAAACAGCAGAGCCAAAGCCGCCATTTATTGTTCCTTCTTCAAGAGTTATTATATTTTTGAATTTTTTTGCGGAATTTAAAATCAATTCAGTATCTATCGGCTTTACAAACCTTGCATTTATTATTGTTGTGCTAACTTTCAATTCATCGACTGCCTGCATTGCTTCATATAAAATCGGACCAATGCCTAAAATCAGCAAATCATTGCCTTCTTTAAGCACTTCCCCTTTTCCTATTTCAAGCTTCTTGAACTCTGAATCGAGCAAAATTCCAATTCCAGCTCCTCTTGGGAACCTGACTGAAGATGGCCCTTTAATAAAAGTTGCTGTATAAAGCATATGCTGCAATTCATTCTCGTCTTTTGGGATCATTATTGTAATGTTTGGTATAGCCCTAAGGTAAGTAATGTCAAATGGTCCATTATGTGTTGGACCGTCATCTCCGACCAAGCCAGCTCTGTCCAAAGCAAATATTACACGCAGATTCTGCAGGCATACATCATGTATAATCTGGTCATAAGCGCGTTGCAGGAATGTAGAATAGATAGTGCAGACAGGCTGCATGCCATTAATTGCCAAGCCGCCTGCAAATGTAACTGCATGCTGTTCTGCTATACCCACATCGATTGTCCTCTCAGGGAAATGCTTTTCAAATTTATTCAATCCAGTGCCAGATTTCATCGCTGCTGTTATTGCTACTATTTTTTCATTCTCTTCCGCAATTCTTATCAATGCATTTGCAAATGCGTCTGTCCAGCTTATGTTTGTTGTTGTAACATATTTCTGTCCGTTTATGGGATCGAATTTCGGCATTCCATGGAATTTTTCCATGTCTTTCTCGGCAAAAGGGTAGCCTTTGCCTTTCTCTGTTTTTATGTGCAAAATAACCGGACCTTTCAAGTCTTTAATGTTCTGCAATGCAGGTATGAGTTCGTCAAGATTGTGGCCATCAATGGGCCCATAATACTGAAAGCCAAGAGACTCAAAGAATATTCCTTCGCTATAAATTGTCCTTATCCTTTCCTGCATCTTGAAAACTTTGTCAAGCTCTTCTTCTCCTATTCCTGGAATTTTTTGCAACAGACCTTTAGTTGTTTTTCTTAGCTTAAAGTAGCCAGGCTTTAGTACTATTTTGTTTAGGTAATTAGAAATAGCACCTACATTTGGTGAAATTGACATCCTGTTGTCATTCAATATGATTAGCATGTCTGTCTTTGAAGCGCCTAAATTGTTTAAGCCTTCAAATGCTAGCCCTGCTGTCAAAGCGCCATCCCCTACAATTGCAACAACTTTGTAGTCTTCTTTTTTGTAATCTCTTGCTTTTGCTATGCCCAAAGCTGCTGAGATTGCAGTTGAAGCATGGCCAGCTCCAAAAACATCATACTCTGACTCCTTTATATTGCAGAAACCGCAAATACCTTGATATTGCCTTAAAGTATGAAAATTATCCCTCCTGCCCGTGATCAGCTTGTGAGGATAGCATTGATGTCCTGTGTCAAAAACAATCTTGTCTTTTGGCGCTTCAAAGACGTAATGGACTGCTAATGTAAGCTCGACTGCGCCTAATGGGCCGCCCAAATGGCCGCCGTTTTTTGAAACAACTTCAAGAATCTTGCCCCTTATCTCCTGCGCTAATATCTTAAGTTGTTCTCTACTTAGCTTTTTTAAATCAATTGGAGAATCTATTGTATTGAGAAAATGATACTTCTCTATATTATCCTGAGTTTGTTCCACTGATACCCCCCTTATGCTATGAAGTTTTTTTGATGTTTATAAAGTTTGTGAAAATACAGTATCTACGCAAGTAGCATTTTTTAATGTAGTCTTACCTTAAGCTTTAAGTAT
>CAZLGX010000048.1:3472-8389 GCA_964559395.1 uncultured Methanosarcinales archaeon | reverse complement strand
TTCTGCTTCAAGAATATTTCTTTAAGTTGTTCGCTTAGCATTTTGTTGGATATAGGCTTAAAAGAAAAGAATGGATTGTTTATAAAGGTTGTTGGTATATGTTTATAAATTGAAGTATACTTCTATAAAATATGAGAAGGCTAGACTATCTTTTAAGAAAGCTTAATCCTATTAATGATTTAAATAATGTCATGAAATTGAATCAAAAAGAAATTTAAAATTAGCAAGATGGCTAAATTCAGGTAAATCTTGGCTTAGAGGGGCTACTTTAGGTGGTTTAACGGGCTTAGTTATTGGGTATTTTTCTGAAGGAGATTTCAAAACTTATTCTATTTATGGAGCACTTATAGGCCTAAATATAGATATACTTCAATATAATATAAGGCAAACAATGTATGTATGGCAAAATAGATACCGGTACCAATCATTTCCAAAAAGATAGTTTATTTATCAACATCAGAATAACCTAACCGCCCAAACAATAGTCCCAGCAACTATTGGAATTATCAAATTGTCGTCAACTTGCCCTATGCCTATTTTTATCTCAATTGCTTCTACAATCATCGCAGCCAATGAAGCCAAAAATGCCTCAAGCCATGGCAAAAAAATTAAAGCGCCTATAAAGCCAGCAACAAAGCCGGCAATAGTTCCTTCAAGAAATTTTGCATTCGACAAAGGATGTTTTATTTTTCCATAATGCAGCCCATAGAGATGAGAAACAGAATCGCCTAAGGCTAAAATCATTATAGAAGCCATTGCAATTTCTTTTGGAAAAAGAATTAGAGAAAGGTAAATACCAATAAAATAGAATATTATTCCCTTACCAGGAAATTTTTTTAAATCATCTTTTCTTTCAAATTTTCGAAGCTGATGATAAATGATTGGAATCTTTATTTTTGCGCTTAAAAATGATAATATAAAACCTATCAATATTAAAATTAAAATTAAATTATTATTAATGAATCCGTATCTCAACAACAAGACCAGTATAATACCTAAGAACATATGGAATATTTGCCTGTTGAGCTCTAACTCTGTCAGTTTGTTTTTGCCTTCCATATCTTTCCCCTCAAATGCAAGTCAAGCAGCAAATATCCCATAGAATGGCCAAGAATAGCCCCAAATACGACATCGCTTAAGTAATGAAATTCAAAATATATCCGAGTGAATATTACCAAAAAGGCAAATGAAATCCAGAAATTTTTCTGCTTTGGCAGGAAATACACAAGCATGGGCAGCAATGAAAATACAACTACCGCGTGCATGCTGGGAAAGGAATAAGCCAGTATTTTGACGAAAGGGTATGCAAGGTCTATTGGTCTTTGCCTCAGAAACATCCATTTTACAACGAGTGAGATAATAACTGCTGAAAAAAAAGCAAGCAGCAAAGCATAGATTTTTTTATTGTCTTTAATCATGAGCAGAGGTATGATAAGCATTATTGTCAATACTATGCCAAAGTTTGTTACAACACCAAAAATAAAATCGAGCGGCGGAATCCTGACATTCTTAGAAATATATCTGATTTTTTCGTCTATGAGGAGTGAGAAAATAAATACAGCTATCAGAATTAAGTAAAGCAAAATATTATTTCTTGCTTTCATGATATTTTATCTTCCTTTATGATTTTGTTGAATACGGATATATTAGGCCAGATTTTGCAGCCTGGACTTATTATTACATTTTCTGCTTTGACATTGTCGGCGATTATAGCTCCTAGCTTATTAACTTTGATTTTTTTGCCTTTTATTACAGAATAAATATTATTTTTTGCCAGAATTTTTCCATTAAAATAAACATTTTCTCCAATAACTGATTCTTGGACTATTGAATTTTTTTCAATAAATGCATTGTCCATAATGACTGAATTTTCAATGTTTCCCTTTATTACGCAATTGTTTCCGATTGTTGAATTTTTTATATTTCCAATAATTTTTGATTTTTTCCCGACAAGATTTTTTCCCTTTCTTAATATCCTATCAGCTTTTAATAAATCCCACGGGTAGCCGATTGGGATCCATTGCCTTGATGGAATACAATAAATTTTGTTTTTTTTAGATAATAACTTGATCGCATCCGGCATCTCCAACTCATTTCTTTTGGATTGTTTTATCTGATCTAGGCAATGGAATATTTTTTTGTCCAAGCAATAGAGCGATGTGTTTATCAGATTGGAAATGAATTTTTTGGGTTTTTCAATAAAATCGACCAAAATGCCGTGTTTCTGCACAATAACGCCGAAATTTCGCGGGCTGTTTGTTTTGGCAGTCAAAATTGAGTGTCTATACTTAGTGCAAGCCTTGATATCGTCCTTTGAGTAGATATCATCGCCTGCCATCAAGATAAATCTGTCTTTTATGCACGGCTCTGCAACAGAAAGCGCATTTGCTGTTCCTAATTGCCGCTTCTGCTCCGCATATCTTATTTTGAAGTTATTGTATCTATTTCCAAAGTATTTTTTAATTAAATTTTTCTTGTATCCTACCACTAGAATTATCTCATCAGCTGTTCCCTTTAAATTATCAAGGTTATGCTCAAGAATTGTTTTATTGGCAACTTTAAGCAACGGCTTTGGCTTTGTAAGTGTCAAAGGATATGTCCTTGTAGATTTTCCTGCTGCCATTATTACAGCTTGCATTTTAGATTACTAGCTTGAGCTTGATTGATTTTGCCCTTTCTATTACAAACTCATCTCGCATTATTTTTTTCAACAAATCTTCTGGCTTCGCATATTTTCTTCTTTCTATAGCATAAATTTTATTATTTTTTGAGTATGTTCTTTTGTGCAGTTTCCTGAAATTATCAACATGATGCTTTATAGCTAATGGAGGACCTTCAACTTCCATAGTTTTCGGCAGTGGCTTTTTGCCGAATAAAAAATAAAAAACAGCACTGTCTTTCTTATTCCATTCCCAACCTAATTTTATTATCTTGAAACCGTTTTCTTGAAGCCGCTGCAACAAAAATTCATATATTTTCAGTAATTTAGAGCCTACTACATCTATTTTTCCGGCCATGGGATATGCATAAATTTCAACAATTTTGCTTGATTTGCTTTTTGATTTTGAGAATATAGACTTTAAATCCCTTTTAATAAAAAAGTCTTTTGAAGGATTTTTTAGAAATTCTTTTGAGGCCTTCCTGAAATTGTCAAATTTTTCAGTGCTTAATGCTGCAGCAGCATTCCTATCTTTCTGGACGGGATCTATTATAATCAACGGCGAAACCAATTTTGACGTGTTTATTAACTTGAAAACGTCTTTTCCTCTGTAGTATTTCTCAACATCAATCACAACTTTATCGTGCCATTTTGCCGCATTTCTGGTTAAATTAAGAAAAGAGCCATAATAAACAGTTAGAATCTCGCAAATATACCCGGAGAATCCTCTTATGTAGCTTTCTGCGCCATAGATATTTTGGGCCTGGCAGAATTGTTTTGTAAGCTTCATGTCATTTATTAGTTTTTTATGTCTTAAAACCCACCTTGAATGCAATGGGCTTACATCAGTTATATTTTTTGACTGTTCAGATTTTTGAATTTTTAGTATTGGTATTATTTCAAATGTGAAATTATTTTGTCTTATCTGGAAGTAATCTCTGGAACCGTGCAATCTAGTTACGTTTTTGAACTTCTTTCTCAGTATTTTTTCCAGAAAATCTGATAATTTATCGCTTTTATCTCTGAATTCTTTATAGTCAAACAAAACAAAGATATCGGCATCAAAAGTTTTCAGCCAAGTGCCCTTGGCGCCTGAACCTCCAAGCACAGCTTTAATATTTTTCTGATTCTGATTAATTTTTTTAATTATAGAATTTAGTTTTTCAAATATTTCTTTTTCATAATTTTTATCAGGCTGTATTTCCATTAATACCTCATTTAATATAGATTTGATTTTTTCCATTGTTAATTAAATAATTTTTAAACAATCGGCGACCTGTGTTAAAGTAAACTATATAACAGGTGACCAGCATACTTCTGCGGGCTATCTTTTCTAACAATAAAGCAGTAATGCTCTATGAGGGGCACCCATTTCAGTATGCAGCGCATGGGTCTCGTATTGTTTATTTTAAATCGAAATATTATTATATTCCAAGAAATCAATTTTAATGCTTATAAAAAGATTTGGGTTTTTTAGCAATTAAGCTTAATTCTTATGAGTGGGTATTGGTTTTATTACCTTTAGTTTTCCACTATCAAAATCTTGATATAGCTTTTCCGCTTCGGATCCAAACCAATATATCCTATTTCCGTCTCTGGTAAGGGCATTAAATATCCCTATGTAGTCAATAGTATAAGGAGCTGCCAATTTATACTCCAATGGTGAAACAAATCTTGGCATATCTCTAAAAAGTTGATTATAGTAATTATCAACAGAATTTACCCAACTATTCCAGGCACTTTCATCTGCTGGCAAACACGGCGGAATTGGAAATATACGACCTCCTTTTAATTGAACTATGCCTTTTTCATTTACTGTAAACGTAGAATAATAAGCATGCGGCAGTTGGCAAGACCTGTTTAATTCCTCTGGCTTTGGAAAAATGAATCCTTTGTTTTTTAGGTGAGCATCTAAATATGATTTAAAGGCGCTTACATAAGCAATTTCTTCCGGAGTAGGAGAATTCTGGTCATTACCGTTGTAATCAGAGGCAATTTTTGTTTTTACATCTACCGGCGATTCTGTTTGGGGATTTATAATGGGTTCATTAAAATTGAATCCATTAGGAAAAAACACTTGAATTTTGTCTTCTATATTATCTTGTGTCTGGACTTGGGCAACTGCTGTAGAATGATTTTTTCTTTCTGTATCATAGTGTTTAGTCCCATTATACAAATACTGAACAGCCAAAATTCCCAGCATTAAAACTGCAAGTGGGGCTGATATTGCAAGTGGCACAGACAATCTTCTTTGCGAA
>CAZLGX010000048.1:0-3372 GCA_964559395.1 uncultured Methanosarcinales archaeon | reverse complement strand
CCATTATTCTCTTTCGGCACTTTGACAGCGCTTACAACCTTGTCGTTTCCTTCTAATTTCATAACTCTTACTCCTTGGGTGTTCCTTCCGATTACAGAAATATCCTTGGCAGGAACTCTTATAATTATGCCATTCTTGCTTATGAACATTATGTCGTCATTGTCGGTTATAGAGCAGATGGAAACTACTTTTCCATTTCTCTCGGAACATTGAATATTAATGACGCCGGAGCCGCCTCTGTTGATCAGCCTGTACTCGGAGATAGGAGTTCTTTTTCCATATCCATTCTCTGTCACGCTCAAGAGAGTTTTTTCGTCTGATGCAACTTCCATTCCTATAACCTCATCTTTATCCTTGAGACTAATGCCTCTTACGCCCTGCGCTGATCTTCCAGTAGGCCTTACATCGCCTTCCTTGAACCTTACAGCCAGCCCATTTTCAGTAGCCAGAATTATCTGCTTGTTTCCATCTGTCATCTCAACATTTATCAATTCGTCATTTTCATCTAAAGTTATAGCGACTATGCCCCCTCGTCTAGGATTGCTGTAAGCCATTAGTTCTGTTTTCTTAATCGTGCCTTTTTTTGTTGCCATAATCAAATAATGCTGACTATCAAATTCCTTCACTGGCACAAATGCTGTTACAATCTCGTCATTTGACATTTGGAGCAAATTAACTATCGCCTTTCCTCTGGCTTGCCTGCTTGCCTCAGTAACATTGTAAACTTTAAGCCAATGCACTTTGCCTTTATTTGTGAAAAATAATATATAAGAGTGGGTGCTCGCAACGAAAATATCTTTTACAATATCTTCTTCTTTTGTTGTCGTAGCTATGACTCCCTTTCCACCCCTGTGTTGCAGCTTGTAAGTTTGCAGCGGCAACCTCTTAATGTAGCCAGAATTTGTGATTGTTATAACCATGTCCTCGTCTTTAATCAAATCCTCTGTCTCGAGCTCTGTTTCTTCGGCATCGATTATCTGCGTTCTTCTACCATCATTATATTTCTGCTTTAATTCAGCAAGCTCTTTTTTGATTATGCCGAGTATCTTTTGAGGGTTTTCCAATATTGATTTTAGCTCTTCAATCAGTTTCAATAAATCGTTATGCTCCTGATTGATTTTTTCCTGTTCCAAAGATGTTAATCTCTGCAAGCGCATCTCAAGAATTGCAGTTGCCTGCTCCTTTGTCAAGTTATAATTGTCTATCAATGCTTTGCTTGCTGTCTCGACTGACTTGCTTTCCTTAATCAGCTTGATTACAGCATTTATGTTTTTCAATGCTATTATTAAGCCTTCAAGAACATGTGATCGTGTCTGCGCTTTGTTGAGATCAAATAAAGTTCTTTTTCTTACAACTTCCTTTCTGTGCTCTATATAATGATGAACTATCTGCTTGATGTTCAGAATTTTTGGCTCGTTATTGACTAGAGCAAGCATTATCACTCCAAAAGTAACCTGCATTCTTGTGTGCTCAAATAATTGATTCAGGACAACATTTGCATCAGCGTCTTTTTTTAGCTCTATAATAACTCTTATGCCGTGCCTGTCTGACTCGTCTCTCAAGTCAGAAATTCCAACAATCTTCTTGTCTCTGACTAAGTCAGCAATCTCTTCAAGAAGCTCTGACTTGTTAACCATAAATGGTATTTCATTTACAATTATGACTGATTTATTTTTGTCATGCTCGATCGTTGTTTTTGCTCTAACAAGAATCTTGCCCCTGCCCCTTGCATAGGCTTCCCTAATGCCATGTCTTCCATAAATCAAAGCCCCTGTCGGGAAATCCGGGCCTTGTATTATTTGAAGAATCTCAGAAATATCAATTTCAGGATTATCAATCTGAATTGTTACTGCATCGATTACCTCCCCTAGATTATGTGGAGGAATGTTTGTTGCCATTCCGACTGCTATTCCTGAGCTGCCGTTCACTAGAAGATTAGGAAGTTTTGATGGCAGCACGACTGGCTCTGTTACCGAGTTGTCAAAATTCGGGATGAATCTTACAGTCCTTTTGTCTATATACTCAAGCATTTCTTCTGCTAGCTTGGTTAATCTACACTCACTATACCTCATTGCGGCTGCGGGGTCTCCGTCGATGGAATTGTGCACAAAAACTCCTGCGCTTAATGCAAAATTATGAGTTCCTTCTACGGTTAAATCGTAAACATCCTCAAATTGTTTGAGAAATTCTATTCTCAAAACTTTATGATTTAGTTTAGCTTCTATTGTTGATAATCTTGTGTAAAGAGGCATTAAAGAATCTCCAGATTTCAAATCTTTAGCCTCTTTATAGCTGCCATCTCTTAACATGAATTTATGACTTAATGTGCATTTTATCTCTTCTCTATTATCCAAAATGACTTTCATAATTTCTACATCTTTCTTCGTCATTCTGGGATTTTTTATTTCTCCGATTTCAATTAAGCCGTTGGAATTTGCTGTATAAGTGTAATTTTTTTTGCCTTGCTTATGCTCTTCTACCAGCTCTGCAAAGGATAAATCTCTTCCGTCGGTTAACTTAACTTTTGTATCTGATGTAAAGCATCCAAAATTGCCTTGTCCATCAACTAATGGATAGCGCATTGAGAAGTCTTGGGCTAATCTGACTAGCGTATCATAAACTGCCACATCTCCATGCGGATGAAAATCAGATAGGGTTCGCCCAACCACAAAAGCAGATTTTCTATAAGGCTTGTCATGGGTTAGTCCTGCATTCCACATTGTAAAAAGAATTCTCCTGTGTACCGGTTTAAATCCATCCTTAACATCAGGCAATGCCCTTCCAACAATGACAGACATAGAATAATCAAGATAGCTTTGCTTCATCTCCACGTTGATTAATCTAGGTATGATTTTTGTGCCTAGTTTTTCTTGAGTTTCTTCAATCATTTTTGAGAACTTTAGATTTAGTTTGTCGTCTATAATCTGGTTATTTTACCGCTTTATAAGGGTTATGTTTTTGAGTTTATTTCTATATTGAAATTTTCTATATGGAATATAAGCACTGGACATGCTTGGGTGAAATATATAAACCTGTTTTCCATATAATATAATAATGGTGATTTTAAATGAAATTAAGAAAAAGTAATAGTAAATATGATTTATTAATTTATAATCTTAAATGTCCGGTTTGTGGAAGAGTTTCAAAAAATAATAAATGTCTTGCGGACCATATATTTCATAGAAACTGGAAAGATGAAAAACATAAAGAACTTGCAAGATATTTAAGAGATAAATCCAAAGAACAATTTTCAGACAAAGCTAAAGTCATTTGTCCAGTTTGTAATAAAAAAATGATAAGAAGTCTTGGCAATCATTTTAGATTATTAAAAGGCAATATAGAACATAATGTCTTTTTGGAAAAACAAACAGA
>CAZLGX010000047.1:0-8445 GCA_964559395.1 uncultured Methanosarcinales archaeon | reverse complement strand
TAATTGTTATAAAATTTTGATATTTTATATCAGCATATTTTTCATCATTTCCTCCCTCACTTGAATCGTCTTTTACATCTACAATTTCACCTCCTAAAGATGCTAATATTGGCACATTTAAATCAATTGAAAAGTCTACAGCATGTTTCCAGTGGCTATAATGGGCGCATGGATCTGAAATTGCTAAAAAAACAATATTCTTTTTAAAAGGCAAAGCATACATATTTTTGGATTTCATCATATCAGGATATCTTCTTCTGTTTAAAATCCTATCTAGTTTTGATAATTTGTTTCAAAATCATCAACGTTATTTAACAAATCACATTTTTTTTCTTTTCTCAACAACATTTATATATCGTCAAATTTACCATTTTATTTATGAAAATCATGATGGTTGAAGGCAGACATAAAGGCAAGATTGATTTATCTCATCTGGACACTTCCATACTTCCAAAAAGGATTGGATTAGCAACAACTGTCCAATTTCTTGATTATATTAATGAAATAAAACAATTTTTAGAAAACAAAAATATAAGCGTGTTTGTTGGTAAGATAAAACAAAAATACGATAGTCAGCTTCTTGGCTGCGATCAGGGAGCGGCAGTAAAAATAAAAGACAATGTTGATGCTTTCCTTTACATCGGAACAGGTGTTTTCCATCCTTTGGGCATATCATTGAATGTGGACAAGGAAGTTTTCTGCTACGACCCCATTCATGCAATAATGTCAAAAATCGACAGGAAGCAGGTGGAGAAATACAATGCAAAAAGAAAAGGTGCTTACTTGAAATTTCTGGAAGCAAATGAAATAGGCTTTTTGGTTTCTCTGAAGCCGGGGCAAAACAATTTCAAGAAAGCAGTTGAATGGAAATCAAAATTAAAGGGCAAAAACCGCTATATTTTCGCTTTTGACACTCTTGACTTCAACCAGATTGAAAATTTTCCGTTTATTGAATGCTGGGTGAACACAGCATGCAACAGAATTTTGGATGACTACGACAAATTCCCCAAGCCGCTTGTTGATTTGGCTGATATAGAAAATATGGAAGAAAAAACAGAATTAATTGCAATCAAAACAAAATAGTCATTTTTTCTCACTAGAAAATCTTTCAGATTTTCGGTGTCCCAAGAATCTCTGATTTTTGTGGATATTCTGCGAAAGCATGTAAACCATCATCTTGAGTTCCCTTAATTCCTTTTTTGAGACATCAACCATAACGCTTAGCAGTATAAACATAACTAAAAGCGTCAGCCAGCTGAATATTGCTACTATCATGAGCCAACTAATTTGCCCAGTTTCTGCCTTATAAGCCTGGTTTATAAGCTGGAATCCGAGAAAAGCAGCACCTATGCCTACTATGACAAGAACAACATCAAAAGTGCTTGTTTTAGTATCTGACATAATCAACCTCTTTTTGAATAATCATTTAAAGCTATTATTTAAACTTTCGTATTTCTTTTATTTATTTCGCTTTTGCTTTGAATGCAAGCACCGCTATTATAACAGCTATTATACCTCCTCCGGCTAATACAAAAATAAGTGCAGGCGAAATTAAAAGGGAGGGTTTTTGCAAGCTTCCAGAGCCTGCTTCGACATCTTCTATTTCTGCTGGCTCTTTAGTTGTTTCTTGAGGTTCTGTAGGTATATCTTCTGCATCATTTTCAGGCTGCGATATTCCATTGCAATCTTTCACAACCAACTCTAATTCTTTCTGGTCAAAAAGCACAAAATTCTTCCAGTAGAGGTTAACAAATATTGGGTAGGTGCCTTCACTAAATGAATTTGGCACTTCAAAATTAAGGCTTTTTGCATATATTTTTTCTTCTTCGCTTGCTTCGTCAGAAGATTCCAAAGAAATGTCTTTATCCACAGAGTTTATTGCCAAAGCATTTGATTTAAATTCCAAGGAATTCTGGTTTTCAATACTTGAGCCAAGATTTATTATCTCTGCAGTAAGCTTTGCTTTTCTGTCGCAGCTAATAGTTCCGGGATTAAGAAGCGTTTTGATTATCCTTATGTCGTGGCTTTGCTTCTTTACCTCCATCTTCAAATTGAGCAGTGTTTGGTGCAGCGTGTTGTTTCTGTCCTCGCCTTCTGCTTCCAGAACAACATTATAGGATATAGCGTCAACGTCAAGGGGTATAACAAACTCTAAGTCAAATCTATAGTCATCGCCCGGCTCCAGGTCAAAATCCAGGCTTTCATCTTCCAAATCAGCGCCGTCCTCTATTTCCTCAATAGTCATCCTTGCAAAAGCGCCTTTTATTGTAGGGCCATTGCTTGGAAATGTATTTTCAACTCTTACAGTAAAAGTTACATTAGAGCCCGGCAATAAATCGGCATCAATCTTTGAGCCATTCTCAGTAGACACAGAACCAGAATCTATCCTGTCGCGATTCTCAACCCTGTAGGTATAAGCATCGTCATAATCCACATGAAAGTCTATCTCTGTTATCTTTAGCCCATCGGCTAATACAGCGCTTGTCACCAAGATGCTGAACACCAGAGCTGATATAAGCAATTTCATTTTTTGTAATTATCATCTAGTAGTTATTTTATATATATAAATGTTATGGTTTGCTGCAGAAAAAGATAACATCTTTTTCTTCCTCCATTTCCCTGTTTAGCTTGAAATTGCTTTCTATTGCCCGCTTAATAATTCCAAACTTGCTGGATTTTTTAAGAACACTGAAAACAAAATTCTTCTTTCCAACCCTCTTCATTTCATTGATTGATTGCGCAATGTCGCTAAAATTATGGACGGAAGTAACAGAAATAATATAATCGAATGAATTGTCTTTTAAGGGCAATTTCTCTGCAACGCCTAAAATTTTCAAATGCTTGTTGTATTTCAAAAGCCCGAAGCTCTGGTCTATGCCAATAACAAAACATTCAAAATCCGAGGAAATCCCTGTACCGCATCCAACATCCAGGATTTTTGTTTTTTTGCCTGTTCTTATGTTTTTTTTGATAATTGAAAGCTTTTTTAGCTGCTCCTCTCCATGCAGCTCGTTATAGCTTCCTGCTATTGAATCATAATTAAGCATAAGTTTTAAAAAGCAGGCCTAATTTAAAAATTTTTCATATATGTAATACTTAAGGTGGTTTTATTGAAAAAAATATTTTTTTTGGTATTGATGGCCTTATTGGCAGGATGCGCGCAGCAGGACTTCGAATACGGGCTTGAAAAATTAAATGAAGTAAACTCCAGATACAATACAACCATAGAAACCTATCCAAAAAGCGCTGCGCAGATAGAATTAATGATGAAAGATTTGGATAATTTGAAAAATTTGCAATTGCAAAATGGACAAAAGTCGTTTGATTACCTGATTAGATACCGCATTTTGAATCTTGAGGCAGAGAGGCTTTTCATGGAAAGCCAGAAGCACGGATTCTATGATCTGGCGAAGACGGGATTCGGGTGCAAGCCAAGGCCGCTCGTAATAGAATCTGCGGCTCTGAGAAACCAGTCTGCGCAGAAAGGTTTTGAAGCTGTAAGCATGTTAAGGGAATTTATTGATGAAGACCCTGAAGATGCAAAAGCAGCAGGACTGTCACATAAAAATGTACTATTTTTAAATGCATCATTTTATGATGTGTCAAGGATTGCGAGAAGCGACAGCAACATAATAAACCGCTTTTGCCCTCAGAATGTTACGCTGGAGCTTTACAGGGAAGAGTTCAAGAAGCGCACTAACTTAAGCGAAGAATATATAAATAATTTAACTTACGATAAAGCTGTAGTAATTTGGAAGAAGATAAGAGAATTTGAGTAAATATGCTTAAAAAACCAAACAGCATAGAAGAGTGTATTTATTTCACAAACAGGACTATTGATTCCGGAAGGGCAATGGCCTGGGTTTGCAGGAAGCAATGCCCAAAGTGCAAGAAGGATGTGTTAAAAAAACCATCAACCAAAAGCGGCAAACCGGATAAAAAATCACCTATCTATGTATGCAAAAGCTGCCGCTATGAAGAGAAAAATGAAGATGTTGAAAATGACTTAATGATAAACGTTGAATACAAATGCCCTTATTGCGGAAATGAAGGCGAGACAACTTCAGAATACAAAAGGAAAAGCTTTGAGGGGGTGCCATCTTACGTGTTTGAATGCGAGAAATGTAAGAAGAAAATTGGATTGACAAAGAAGCTAAAAGAAACAAAGAAAAGTAGAGAAGACGCGGATGGGAATGAATAAAATGGCAATTGGCGGTTTTGTGGCAGGAATAGTGTTGTTGGTTTTGGCTGTTATAGTAATAGCTATACTTGCATTCATTTTCTGGATATTAATGCTTATCGACTGCGCAAAAAGGAATTTTAAGAACGACAGCGAGAAAGTTGTTTGGATTATTGTTATAGCGCTTTTAGGGGCTATAGGCGCTGCAATTTATTACTTTGCTGTTAAGGTTAACGAAAAGAAAAGTGATAAAACAAGGCCAAAAAAGAAATTATAAGAACTTATTGTGTTTGGTTTCCTTTTACTAGAACTAGATTTCCACGTTCAAAATTCATACTATTTCTGTCGATATGTAAAAATCCATTGCTGTGCACGACTACAAAGTATTGCCGGAAATAAGTTGCTGCTTGGTTATAAAGCTGCCCCATCTCAAAATTATAAGAATTGAGATTTGACTTCGCTCTTTGTCTAAGACCAGTATAGATAGCCGCTTTTGATTTTATGCTCATTTTATGAAAAGCTATACTTGGATCATTGAAATCCCTACTTTCAGGCCTGTCCCTATTCTGATACATTTTCATCGCAAAATCAAGAAATAAATCTAATTGATTTTCGCCGATATGATAAGGAGTTTCGCAAACTATTGATTCAAGTGTTTCAGCTGACATTAATATATATTTAATGACGTATCTTATATAAATTTTCTTAAAATATCATTTCTTGGCTTTTTCATATAATTCATTAACTTCTTTCCAATTTACCACATTCCACCAGTCCTTTATGTAAGCTGCTTTATTCCACATATGCTTAAGATAAAAACTATGCTCCCATGTATCTATGCCCAAAATCGGATTTTTCCCTTCCATCAACGGGCTGTCCTGATTCGCAGTACTATAAACTTCTAATTTTCCATTGTTCAAAACAAGCCACGCCCATCCTGAGCCAAATCTGTTCAATCCTGCATTTGTAAGTTCTTCCTTGAACTTATCAAAGCCTCCAAAAGTATGCTTAATCGCATCTCCAGCATTTCCATGAGGCTCTCCGCCTGCGCCAGGCGCCATAATCTGCCAGAAAAATGAATGGTTTGAATGCCCGCCGCCATGATTTCTAACAGCAGTTCTTATATTTTCAGGCACATCATTTATTTTCTTTAAAATATCATTGACATCCATATTCTCAAACTGAGTTCCTTTTATTGCAGCATTCAGCTTGTCAACATAAGTCTGATGATGCTTTGTGTGATGGATTTCCATCGTTTTTGCATCTATATGCGGCTCCAAAGCTTCATACGCATATGGCAATTTCGGCAATGTGTGCATTATAACCACCTCAAAGCAAGGTATGCTTTATCGGTATAAATAGTTTATCCTTATTTTCATTAATCATTCACCACTCTGTAAAGCTCAACAAAAAGGAAAGATTTAAATAAAGATAATAAAAGAAGTTACTTTACATATAAAATGAAATAGTGTTTTAAAGAGGCTGAATTTATGGGAGAAGGATGGTTAACACGCTGGTGGAGCAAGCTTATCAAGATACCTTTTTTTCTCAGAGGGCAGATGAGGCGGAGAGATAGAAAAATTGTTCGCACCCTGCACCGTATGAAATCATACATTTACGATAAGATTCCCCAGGAAGTGTTAAAAGACCACCGGGTTACAAGGGCAATGAAAGACCAGCTCAAGGTAACTAAAGAAGCCAAAGTACTGGAGAAAGCTGAGTTTGATCTTGGATTTGATGAAGAGGTAGAAGAAATTCTTACATTAAAGGAAATAAGAGAAATAGAAAGAGCAATATTAGAACACGAAGAGCAGCATGGCCCTACAGGACATGAAGAAGAATTTGGAAGAAAAGTTGCTGCAATTTTAAGTGGAACGGAAGCTGAGGATAGGAAGAGTTACTTTACTTATTTGGAGCCTATAATAAAAATTGCAGAGAAAAAAGGAGATTACAGAGCTTTAATGGAGAAGATAAGGCTATTAGGTACAACTCAAATCAATCTCTTTGCCGTCGTTGCAATGAGGCTTGACATTAGATCTGCAAGTAGAGGTATATCTCGTCTTAGACACGACAAAAAAGTAATTAAAAGTGCATTAAGCAAATGGGACGCGGTAAAAGACCAAAAACAAAAAGCAGGGACTCAAATAAAAAATGCGTTGGCTCAAGCAGAAATAGATATGGAAGCAACTCTGCACAGTGATACTCTAGTTGCAAAAAGGGATTTCTTATTAACCATATTGACTTTAAAATATATTGATGATGACGAAGAAGTAATGATGGAGTATTACACTCAGCACGTAATGCCGCAGCTTCCTGAACAAGAAAGAATAACAGATTTAGAAGTGCTGAAGAAGAAGTTTGCTAGTGATATGCACGTACTTGGGCAAGGTATGAGAAGAATATTTTCAGCAGAACAGGAAGCAGAAAAATTAGCTCAAGAAATAGAGGTTATGGCTCATACTAAAAGAAGATAAATAAAAATAAATCTAAAAAAGAGGTATTCTTAAAATGATGCAGATGCGCGACTGGGTTATAGGATTAATTGGCATAATAATTGGCGCTCTTGGCCTTTTGTCGTTGATTGGAATTCTTCCATTCGAGTTGTCAAAAAATGCATTGATATGGGTTTCAGCTATAGCGGGGCTTATCCTTCTTTATGCCGCAATAGTAGAAATCACAAACAGCAATATTATGGGGACGGTTTCCATAATTGCAGCCGGCATTATATTAATAATCTCTTTATTGCCTGCCTTAAACAGCATAGGATTTTTGGGTGACTGGGCTTCATTCAGCTGGATTGGCGAGATTATTTACAAAATAATTCTGGTAGTTGAAGGAGTTTTCTTGGCTATATCTACTTTCGCCATGGAATTATAATAAGAAGAATTCTGTAAAAAATAAAATTTAACTCGGGCAGAAAGGATTGGCTATGTTTATATAATTCACCCAGAGATATGCCAAGACTAGACCAAGTACAACCCCGACTAAGAAAAGAACTACTGGATGAGTCACAATTCCTTTCTTGCTCTTTAAAAATTCCATATTATCACCTTTTTGATTTTGATATATCTTTTTTAGAAAGCCAATATATAAAAGTTTCTATTTTTGACTGGTTTGCTGGCTAATTTGATAACTTTTATAAATAATTAAGATGCTCTTAGGGATATGCGCCAGTAGCTCAGCTTGGATAGAGCGACAGCCTTCTATCTGCTGAGGGCCGAGAGCTGAGAAGATACAAGCTTCGTTCATTAGGTCCGGGGTTCAAATCCTCGCTGGCGCGTATTTTTTAGACAAATTCATTCGAACTTAAAATCTCAAATCTATCTTTAAGACTTGTATCTGGAGGG
This sequence comes from uncultured Methanosarcinales archaeon, assembly GCA_964559395.1. Lineage (GTDB taxonomy): Archaea > Nanobdellota > Nanobdellia > Woesearchaeales > GW2011-AR4. Next base: position 918 of record CAZLGX010000047.1, on the reverse strand, counting down.
CAAAATCCCAATTTTTTCCATATTAAATATTTGGTAATTAGTCTTGGATTACTAAAACCTATGAGGGCTACCCATTTCTTTAAATTTTTACTCCCAGAAAGATAAATCGAATGTCTCTCATAACCCTTGTTAAATCTTTTATCAAAATTACTCTCATTAAAACATACATATGTAGAAAGCCCAAAGTTTCTTAAAACTTTATTCAAATCTTCTACCAAAATTTTACTCTTAAAAGAACCTTTGATAATAGGATAATCGTGCAATTTTCCTTGATTCCTGAAACTTAAGCTGAAATCTGTATCAGAAATCCCACGAATAAATGCAGATTTTATAGAACTATTAGAACTCATTATGATCTGAGGTATTTTGATATTGGAAGTTTTGTTGCCTATAGGTATTGAGAAATTTAAACTTAAAAAATTTACAATTGACTTAGAGCATTTTACTGCATTAAAATAATTCAAGTTCTTATTTTTTATGACTGACAAATTTGTATTAAATAATTTTCCAAAAATAGGATTTATAGTTCTCTTGAAATATTCCATATCTTCTGTAAAATTGCAACTTATGGTTACCGAGTAGAATCTTGATTTTTCACGTACTTCATAATTTAAATGTCCATCTCCAACAACAATCCCGACAAATTCCGCCAAATCTTCATCTAATTTAGCGGGTAAAGTTATATTTAACAATCTATCTTTATTACTAAACGGAATTTCTGAAGTAATTAATTCCATGCCCCGGAAATAGATTCTTTAGTTTAAATAGTTTAGGCAGGGAGATGTCCAGTGCTTTTTTGTCCAGTGGTATAAAAATCAAAGAATCATTGCAAAGGCACTTCTTCCCAAGAGCCTGCCCACATAGTGCAGTGCTTTTTGCCTTCCCAGTAATAGAAGCAGTTTTTTCCAAATTTCTCCC
>CAZLGX010000046.1:0-8602 GCA_964559395.1 uncultured Methanosarcinales archaeon | reverse complement strand
TAAAAAAACCCTTGAAGCAATATAAAGATTTTTTACATTTGGAGAATCTTCTTAAGGCTGAAAGCGAGCTGAAAAGCAGGAATGCTTTTTCTTTGATAAAAACAATTGAGAACGAGCTATTAAAGATAAAGCCTGACCAAAGGCTTCTTGTTGAAAGCGCCTTTAATTTTGCAGAAAGGCTTGGTAAAGACAGCGGCAGGAAATTCCTCATTGTTTTAGATAATTTCGAGAATCTTCTGGACCTGAATAACTTCTCGCAAATTAAAGATGTTCTGTCTGTAATAAATTTTGAGGCTGAAAATGTAAAATATGTTGCAACAAGCTCCGCCATTAGAGAGTGTCTTGCTTCATTAAAAAATTTTGAATGCTATGAGATAAAAAATCTTGAGAAAAAAGAAACAATTGAGCTTGCGGAAGGCATTATAGGCAAGAATAATGCAAGCGAGGAAATCTGGGCATTAAGCCAAGGCCATCCCTTGATAACAATCCTAATTTCTAAAAAATATAATGAGATAAAAGACGTTAAAAAATCATTTCTGATTGAGCTTCTGCAAAAAAACAATTCCATCTACAATTACTGCAATGATTCCTTAAATTATTATTATAATCGGGCAAGAGGGCAAACCCTGCTCAAAATAATCCTGAAAGTCATCGCAAATGAAGAGTTAAGGCTCAGCGATATTGCAAAGAAAATCTACAGGAGCGCGCCTGTAACAAAAAGCATAATTGAAAGATTAATGGATGTGGATATAATTTACAAGAAAGACAGCAAGTTCTACTTTTCAGATAATGTTTTGCGCCTTTGGGTCAAGTTGACTTCAATGGGCTACGAGTTTGATGAGCTTCCTGATGATAAAATATTGGACGAGGCTGTGAAAGAGTTATGAAAATAAACAAAATGCTTTGGATTATTGCACTGGTTTTGATATGGAGCATTCCATCAGCATTTGCACAGCCTGCAATACTGCAAAATCCTTGGGTTATATTTGGAACCAACATATTCATTGTATGGTTTATATTATTCATACTCCAGGCATTCATCATACCGAAGAAAGAAGGCAAGGAGAAAGTTGCAATATGGGTAATAACTTTTGTGCTGGCTGTTGTTATAGTCTGGAATGTAGTTGGCGCAGCAGGCTATATCTGGCAGGTTGGTGCTCTTGCTTCATTTTTCAGCATCAGAAAATTAGTGAATTTTGCATTGATTGGAGGAGCAGCCTGGTTTGGGTTTGGGCTGGCAGGAATAGATGTTAATAAAACAAAATATGCCATGGTTGGATTCATATTGCTTGCCTTGCTAATCGCCGGAGGCATAGCCAACAGCATTGGAGATAAATGGCTATGGGACACTGATAATTTCAAAGCGACTTATGATTATTTCCTTGGGCCCGAAAGACCAGTAACAGTAGCAGGAAGAACCAGTAGTGTAGGTGGAATTTTAAGGCCTGAAAGTCCTTATAGGCTCTTTATATTTTTAGGTTCAGCATTCTTATGGAGCTGGTTCTTTGCAGCATTCCTTAATTTAGGCGATAACAAAGGCAGACTAAATATTGTTATGGCGGTAATTATAGCCGCACTCATGGCACGTCAAGGCTCAACTCTTACAATGGTAATTACTTTAGCAGAAGTGTTTTTCTTGCTAATTATAGGAAAGCAAATAGCAGGAGGAGGCGGTTTGCTTGGAGGATGGGTGGGATGGGGTATAGCTATCCTATTAACTGAATTTATTTTCTGCGGCGTCTTGGGAACCTTTGGACAAAATTCAGCCTTTTCAAATGTATTAGACAAGACAATAGCTGCTTGGGAGATAGACCCGCCCGGTATGGATCCAATGAAACCATTTGGATGGCTGTCCAATATGTGCCCAAAAATTCAGCAAGCAATGGGACTCAGCCCTGCTGGTGGAGGCAGTCAACAGCAGAATCAACAGAACCAGCAGCAAAATCAGCAACAACAAAACAAACAGACTGCTCCAAGCGGCACTTCTTTTTGGCGATGGCTTGCAGGAGCGGCATTTGCTTTGTTCCCCCCTTTGGGTTGGTATTTGTGGAGGCGATGGCATCCTTAAAGGGTTAGACAAAATGAAAATTAAAAAATTCAATATGGGAAGGCGAAAATGAGGAGATCTACGCTATTAATAATACTTGGTTACATTGTCTTAAATATTTTTATCGCTCCGCTTTTTGGACTTCCAAATATATTTGGAGTCATATGGTGGCCAATTCAACAAATAATTTATTACGGATTTTTGGGTTTCTGGTCTCTAGTAACCGCAGCTTTTGGATATACTTTAGGAAAGTATTTTTGGTGGATTATAGGACTTTTAATCTTATCCAGAATCCCCATAATAGGAGCGCCTATCAGATGGTTGTTGAAGTTGCCATTTAGACTGGCTTGGAATGCTGTTAAAGGGAGATGGAAAAGCAGAAAGCTAAGAAAAAGTGAAATAAGGCGAGCATTTGTAGGCAGATTCGCGAGATTAATAAGAAATGAGTTTTGGGCGAGAATGGACAGCATAAGGGCAAGAAATAATATCAACAAAAAGGCATGGACAAAAAGAAGAATTCCGCCTGATTACTTGCCGACAATATTGCGTGAAAATATTATAATATTGTACTCCCTCAGCAATTACCTCAAAAGGCTTTATATTTGGTATGTAAAATTTGACCAAGTAAAAAACGCAAAGCGTGTTTGTGAAACAATGTGGGGATTCATAGGTCCTCTTTACACAGATCCAAGTGTATTAGAAAAAGAGATATATGCGTGCAGGAACGGTGGAATTGTAAGGACACCCACTGGTACTATAAACGTTGGATGGTTTGATGCCACAAAAAGGTATTGTGATGTATTAAATAACACCAGCGATTTGTTAACACAATATGTCAAAGACATTATCTCAGGAAAAAAAGGTGCAGAGGATTACATAGGCAGGATACAGAATACAAGGGACCAATTAGCAACTGCGATAGCAGATATAAAAAGATCGCACCAGCATTTGGCCGAGAGAGGCAAGGCCTATGGAAATCATCAGCCGATAAGAATTCAAAAATATCTGGTTTTAGACCAGTGCAATCCCTACGGATGGCACGAACACCAATATAAGTTTGTAAAAAAGGGTACAAAATTAATTATCAGAAAAGGTTCAAAACTTTCAAATGGAACATACGCTTGGAGAGATATAGAAGAACAGGCGACGAAGGATTTGGAAGTAAATCACTATGGGGATGTATTAGAAGACATATATGCCAATACTGATAGATTTTATAATACTAAAGATTCGAGAGTGCCCCCAAGAAAAGTCCACATTGAAGAAATTAGAGACGGCAAGATTAAGGATTTGATTCCGCCTGAAGAAATTATGGAGCAGGTAATCAAGGACTGGGATGCATTCATAAGAAATATGAGATTTGGAGAATTTAGGCCAAACAGCAAATCTGCACTGGATTATATAAGGTATCTCTCCACAAATCCAGAAGACCCTGAAAGCTTGGGCAGGCTTGAATTTTTCAAAGAAGAAAATATCAGGTTTACTCCGGACTTTAAAAGCGCTAGGAATCCTGCATTTGACAGAAGATTATTAGTAAACACAGGCATACTTAGGTATGTGGGCAGGAAGGGTTATAGGGATAATTATATGGACATCAAAAATAATCCAAAAACAGACCCTTTTCCAGCAGTTTCTTCATTGGGAATGAGTATGTATCTGCCTGCTCTTGTCACAAGGGACACTGAAGATATATCAGAAATAAATGAATTTTTGAAAATATTCGTAAGAGACACAGGTGCAGAAGTTCAATCTTCCAAAGAAGCCCATAGAGCAATGGGGGCGTTATCTGCTGAACAAGAAAAAAAATGATTTAATAAAAAATGGCAAATAAACAAAATGTTGATGAGCAAAACATGACAGGATATTTGATTTCCCGATTTCGAACTTTAATTTCAAGATTTTTGAGACCGCCTAAAAAGTCCAAAGAAGGCGAAGTTCTGGACGAATTTGAATTAAATCTGGACAAGCTTAAAAAAATCATGCAGGAAATTGACCAAAAATGGATGATAGTCACTAAATGGAATATTATTTTATCGAATGCTGAAACTGGGGAGAATATGCCTAGCATAATTGAAAAAGGCAGAAGAAGGGGAATGGTGGAAGCTTACAACAAAAAATGGATAGCTTTTGGCATGGCATTAACACTTTATAGATTGTTATTTCTGGAAAAAGGAACAAATGGCAGAAATAGTGCACAAGGGAAATCCCAACTTTTAAGCAGAATAAAGCAATTTGATCCAAAGCTTGCAAAAAAGATTGAATCATTAGATTTCTCTAAGCACGAGGAACCTGAAATATTTGGGCAATTAAGGGGTATAATGAACAATCTGCAGCTTATAACCACTTATCTGAAAACACATTACGATGAAGTGCTACGAATACTCGATACTTTCAAAGACAAAAAAAAGGCAACAGAATTAAGAAGAATTATCATTGTGTTGAGCAATCTAGAATCAGAGGAGCTGACAAAATGCATTGACGATGTAAGAAACTGGCCTTACAGATCGGACAGAGTAGCATATGGCATAAGGCTTTTTATGGAGAGGGCAAAATTATTTTTTAATGGCGGCCAATCAAAATATGATGGTAAAATGTTTTTAGGCTTCAATTCACATTTTAGAGACAAAGAGTTAGTATCAGAAATGATCAGGTCTCCTGAAGTTAGAAGGCTGATTTATTACCTAAAAGAGATCGAATTTTTCAGAATGGCGGCTTATTCCATAAGAAAATCTGTTGAAACCCAGGGAAAATGGGAGGGATTTTATGAGTTCTATGACAATTTAGACAGAGGAAGAAATTACATACAGATGGTAAGAGAAACTTTTGGCAATGAGGATTTCGCAAGACTTCTCCAAGCATTTAAGGAAAAGAAACATGAAGCTCCTGTAGACTGGGAAAAAGAATTGGAAAAACTAGAGAGAGATTTAGAGAATCCTGTTTATGCCGACAAGGTTGTAATAGAAGCCGCCGCTAACGCATTGGTAAGGATATTTGAAGCAAAAATAAAAAGGCTGCAAGAAGAATATGCCGCTGCTTTGAAAAATTTTCAAAAATTATTGATTGAAGAAGATGTAATTTCAAAAGGCATGAAGAAATTCTTAAAAATTCTTGCAAAGAAAAGGAAAGAGCTAAAGGCAGAATTAGAAATAGAAGAACTGGAATTTGAAGCGCTAGTTGAGGATGTAATTTTAGCTATGCCGGAGTTTGACTTAAATATGGAAAAAGCAATGGAAATAGCAGATACCAGAGAAGAGTTATTGGCTGAAAGCAGAGTTTTAGATGCTTCACTTAATTGGAGAAAGTTTGTTCTTAGCAATATATCACCCCCAAATGAAGGTAGAGCTACGGCCGGATCTTATAATGTGTTGAGAACATCGCTGGCTGAAGTCAAAATAAAGAGCAGAGTCACAGAAAAACATAAAGAAAGCTTGGTTATAATTCAGGATTTAATTGAATTTGCCCAAAAGCAGATATTATCAAAGTTGGCGGAATGCATGGAGCATATTAACTCTAAATTGAAAGATTATACTGAAGATGTTCGGGTTTTCCTTAACAGGCAAAATAGCAATGTGCAGCCCGGCAGAATCTTGCAATTTAGGACTGCTGGTCAGGGATATGCAAAAGGAATTCCCAATGTGCGAGAAGAAAGAAAAGTTGCTTGAGGTGATGCAAAGTGGCAAACAATAATCCAGAATCTAATGCTGAAATTGAAAGACGAGGTTGGCTCCCGTGGTTTATAGGAAGGAGAATACGCATGTTCTACAATAAGTCAAGGTGGGGAGAAAAATATGGCAAAGTTCCAATTCTTGCGCGAAGCGGCAGGCCTGAAAAAGAGGTTATAGCAGAAGAATACAAGTATTTATTTACTAAAAATGAATTAATGACTTCATATTTGAGACAAATTGAAGACAGATGGAGGATTGTAGAGACTAAGTTATTTGGAGCGCCGGGTTTTGACTTTGGCCCAGAGCCGCAGGCTGATAATATAAGTGATGAATATAGAAGCTTGGAATATTTTAGAAATGAGGAGAGTACCCATCTTGAAGCCAATATATTTGAGCAAAGCGGCACTGTTGAAATAACAACAAAGGACTTGCCTCTGACTCCTGCAGAAATAAAAAATATGGTTAGAGGACATATCCAAAGAGTTAAAGAGTTAGAGGAAAAGCAAAAAAAAGGAGAAAGATTAAGCGACATCGAGAGTGCTGCTCTACAAAATACCCTCAATCTCTTGCAAGATCAGCAGCGATTACAGGATTCTGTAAATGAACTGACAATCGGTATTTTGCCAAATATTGAGATTAATGAAGTAAATCTCACATTTTTGGATGGTACGCCTGAAAAAATTATAGGAATAGGCTCTTCAAGATTAGTTGAGATATCAGAAAAATTTGACACAGTAGGCAAAAGAATAGACCATTTTTCATCAACCCACAAAATCGGGGCTGATGTCAGAACAGAATTAGGCGCACTGTTCCGAACTATAAAAGAAGGTTTAACTGAAATCAATACATTTGAAGATAAGCACGCGAAAAAACTTAAAAAAATTTATGCAACTTTAGTCAGCTTAAATAGCTATGCACAGGGTGAGCTAGAAAATTTCAGGCCAGAAAAAGGGCTAATCAGATTTTCGCATACCTATAAGATAATCAAGCCTTATAGGGTTATAGCAAAAGATGAAGATGGAAATATTATACCACAAGATAGAATCGAAGAATATAAAGAACACCACCCTGACAAAAATATCACTTTTGAAACAAAATATTTTAAAGATGAATATAGGGAGTTTACAACAATAAATTTCAGAAAATGGGACGATGAGATTGAGATTGGACTGGATGAAAATGGATGGCCGTTGGAGGTACAAAAAGTCAGCAACATGAGGGATTTAACTCCGGTTCAAGTTGATGAGAGTGGAATATGGATCGTATTAACAGACAGATGGTGGCATGAGCTAAGCCAGAACGATTGGCATAAAGAAACCATTTTAAATAAGCCCGGCGGACTGGAAATATGGAAAAATAAAGTCGCTAGCGGTGTTTCAAGACATGGCATAAGAACCGTTCCTAACGAATATATTGGAGATGTCGACCCCTTAGACAAAATAAACTTTATCTCAAATGAAACTGACGCATTTAGGGATGATTATAGGGATGGAAGGTGGCACCCACACTCCAAATCTATAATGGATTACTTAATAGCCAGCACCAATGGCATCATGCCAACAAGGCCCGTAAATTTAAATCTTGACACAACAAGCCCAGACACAAGAATCAGATTTAAACCAATTTATTATACAAGAAGCAGGACTAAGTGGCAGAAAAAAGTAAAAGGGGAAGTTAATCCTGGAGGCGGGTTGGGTAGAATAACAGAAGATATGATTCCTGAAGACGAAAGGAAAGTAACAAGGAGATATGAGCTAGAAGTTGAAGTAAGAGCAGATGGAATAACAGAAGATAGAGTTATTGGAAAAGATGAAAATGGCAACGATATTGTAAAACATTTTCTTGAGAATCGAGTCAGGAGCCCAAGCCATCTTAATCCGGCGTTTGACCGCGCTGCATTAAACCATACCTTTATACATTGGGGCAGAATGTTGTATTACGAAACAGTTGACGGGGTAAACAAGTGGTCTGAAAATCCGTTTCCGCATATAACGACAAGAGGTATAGCCAAATATCTTATAGATTTGACTCTTAGAAAAACTTTCAGCTTCAATGAAGCAAGGCGAATACTAAAAGGACATCAGTGGGATTATGGGGTTAGACATTACGGAGATCCAGATTTGCCAGAGTCGTATTTTACAAGAGATCCTTTAGGTCCATCTGAAGGTGAAGGCGGAGTGCTCTGGCATGCTAGGGAAATTGCACGAAAGAGGGGAGGATGACATTAATAATTTATTTAGGCTTAAACGCCCAAACCAATCTCCTTCATCAGAACCTCAAATCTCAGAAATCTTGAATATTTCTGAATTTCTTATTATGGCTCAAAAACCAATACAATTTATAATTAATCTTGTTGGTTTTTGACAGACGGCAGCAGCCCTTATCATTCAATCTTCCAGCAGCCATTTCCACAAAGGCACAAATTTAATCTTTTTGCCTTTAATTTTCTCTTCGCCTTCCATGCTGTTTGTTATAATAAGCAGGCTGCTGCATTTAAGTTCCCTTGATGCTTTCAATAAAGCTTTAAATTCTCTTTCTCTTGTATTTATGTTCTCCAAAGAAAATGATACCTGCACCAGCTCCTTGACTTTATTTTTTTCCACAACTACAAAATCCACTTCCTTGCCATCAGCAGATTTGTAATAGCAAATATTTTTTCCTCTTCTTGCAAGTTCTATTAAAACAAGATTTTCCATTAAGATTCCATAATCATCTACGCCGTTTGTTGTTAATATCCCATTATCTATTAAATAAATTTTGGGAAGGGATTGTTCAGCGTCTTTATAGGAATAAGAAAACTTCCGCAAAGGCAAAACAAAAAAAACATCAGTCAGCGCATCAATAAAATTGTATAGGGTATTCTTGCTGGCCTTTATGCCAGTTGACTTGA
>CAZLGX010000045.1:0-8613 GCA_964559395.1 uncultured Methanosarcinales archaeon | reverse complement strand
AGGAAGAAACAAAAATAAATGAAATAGATCTAAAAAAGGTAAATCTTACATTTGATGATGCAATAAACAAATCAAATGAATTTCAATCAAAAAGCTACCCAAAGGACAAGAGCATAAAGACAATAGCAATTCTTCAAAATATATCCAGCTATGGAAATATATGGAATATTACCTATATCACAGAATCATTCAACACTTTGAATATGAAGATAAATGCAGAAAATGGCAAAATTATGGAACATAATATCTCATCTGTATTTTCTTTCAGGAAAGAATAAAATAATCTACTATGTGGTTTCGACATGCTCTATTGAACTATACTTTCAAAACCTATATTTTTCATCCCAGAATTCTTTAAATATAAGCTATTGCCAAGAAATCTAGTTTTCTTTGTGGTTAAAATGCTCAAAGTCAAAATAAAAAAAACTGCTGATGTCAAAATGCCCTCTTATGCCCATAGAGGAGATGCTGGAATGGACTTGTATGCTGCCGAGGAATATTTTATAAAGCCAATGGAAAGAAAACTGGTTGGAACTGGCATTAAGATTGCCATTCCTTATGGCTACGAAGCTCAGGTAAGGCCTAAAAGCGGCTTAGCTATAGAGCACGGAATTAGCCATGCAAACTCCGTAGGAACAATTGACTCAAGCTACAGAGGCGAAATCAAAATCCCATTAATAAATCTAGATGACAAGCCGTATAAGATAGAGAAAGGCAAGAAAATAGCCCAAATGGTTTTTGCAAAGGTTGAAGAGGCTGTTTTTGAGGAAGTTGATGACTTGGACGAAACAACAAGAAATGAAAACGGCTTTGGAAGCACAGGATTGGATTAAAGAGGTGTTTTTATGGCAAAAGATACAAGCAAGCCGATAAGCTTCAAGACAGTTCAGAAAAATACAAAGCTTGCAGAGTTTGTTGAGGAAAAAGAGATTGATGATCAGGAAAAAGAGTAAATTACTTGCTATTTACTTCCAAGTAGAAAAAATTAAAGAAGTCAAACATCATCATTAAATTCAATCCAAAACCTTATCAACTTCTTTTTTTATGTCTTCAAAAGCCTCATTTAAGCTTTTATTTGAGTCAATTATTTTTATGTTATCGCTTAAAAGCTTTGGCAGTTCTAGGAAATTGGCTCTTATTTTTTCCATAATATCAAGCTGCTCGAATTTTTCTTTTGCCCTGTTTTCTATCCTTTTAAGCGCCAAATAAGGATCTGCATCAAGTATAAGTGATATGTCTGGCTTTCTGAAATTTTTATTTTTATTAATTAAGCTCTTCATATCCAAGCCTTGAGCTCCTTGAAAAGCGATTGTTGAATAATAATACCTGTCGCAAATCACAATGTTCAGCTCATCACCACCTGATTTTTTTAAAAATGGCTCTATTGTGTTTCTTAAGTGTTCCTGCCTGTCTTTTATAAAAAGCCGCATTATCTTTTCCTTGTTGCTTTTTGGATCTTTTTCTTCCCTCAGCATTTCCCTTATTTTGTTTCCGTATTTTCCATGAGTTGGCTCTCTGGTAGTCAAAATCCTATATCTCTTATGCTTGGAGAACAAGTAGTTATGAAGCATCTTCACTATCTCGCTTTTTCCAGAGCCATCAATGCCGTCAACAACTATGAACAAGCCATTTTTCATGCTTACTGAGAATTCCTCTTGATTTATTAAATTTATGAAAGAAGCAGTCTAAACTTTCAATTCTTCGGCACTCTTTCTCTCATAATATAAATCCCTGATTTCATGATAAACCTGCGCTTGCTCTTCAGGCTTTAATTGGTTGTAAAGTCTTATAATCTCCATATAATCATTTTTTGCAGCCTCTAAATCCAGATTCATCAATGCATTTCTCGCATCATTTATCTTCTTCTTTATTATATCTAAATCGCCTGCTTGGATTTCTAACATCGGCTTTTGCTCTGGCACAGCCTTTTTCTTGAATAGGCCGCTGAAAAGGGATTTATTATCATATTTTTTTATGCCTTCTATAGCACTTGCTATTTCCTCTTCCGCTTCTTCAATCTCTTTTGGTTTTATCTCTCCTTCAATTTTTAAATTGCCGATGCCTAATTCTCCCAAATCTTGAAATTCTGCTTGTTCTGGACCAAAACCAAGGTCTTTGCCCAAATCATAGAATTCTTCTTTTGGCGCTGATTCCTTTTTTACCCCTCTTTTCTTTAATTTTGCTTCTTTGGTCTTTATTTTGCTTAATTTCTTCAATTTTTTTTTAGAAAGACTTTTTGGCAATCTGTTGGCTTCTTTCGCTTTTTTTTCCTCTAAATCCAGCTCTTTTTGAACATCATTAAACAAATCCTCAAATTGGTCTTCAGAAATAGGTTCTTTTATCTCTTCCGGCTTTTCTTCCAGCTCCAAGCTTGGAAATGGAGGCGGTGGCGGCAATAATTCATCAGTTTCTGCCTTGTGTTTAAAGAACAGCGATTTCAACATCTTAACCTCTTTTTATATCTTTTATGCCATTTATTTTAAATATTTTGTTGTTTTACTCAAATTCGATTATCTTTTCCCTTGATTTGAAGCCAGAAGCTATCCTTACCTTCTTTGTCAAAAATTTTGATAAAAACCTTATAATCTCTATGTTTGCTTTGTTGTCTTCTGGCCTAGCCTTGATTCTTATTATGTATGCATTTCTTTTATTGTCAAATCCTTCTATTTTATTCTCTTTTGAATTCGGCTTGACTAAGATTTTGAATTTTGGCTCTTTTATGTCCATAAGAAAATATATCTAATCATAATCTCTCCATGTATGCTCGCATTTCTCGCATCTTAAGAACTTGGTTTCAGGCTCGTCGCCTGCCCTTGTCTGTACTAGCCAGAAATACGCAGTTTTATGTCCGCATTTCGGGCATTCTATTGTTGTCTTGGGCAGGGTTTGAAGCTCACCTTTGTCAACTACCTCAACACCTTTTTCTGACTTCGGGATGCTCTCTTTGACTGTTGCTCCTGCTACTTGTGTGGTCTTATATCCGCAGGAGCACACTAGCATCTTCTTGCTGTCTTCTTTCCTTGGCACCAATATAGAGCCGCATTTCGGGCAAAACATACCATTAAAACTTTAACAAACTGTATATAAATTTAACCTTTTTGCATAATAATTGACTTTAAAAAGTTTATAATATCCACAAACCATATCTTTATGTAGCCCAGAAAGGGTATTCTTAGAACTGCATTTCCTACTATCCGCTCTTGGCTTATTTTGGTTTCGTCTAATGCACTGCCAGTTATAGAATTTGGGTTATTATCGCCTTTTGTCTGAAAATAATAAATGTCATTTTCCTGCCATTTCTTTACAACCCGGTGTATGATTGGATCTTTTCTCGCGCTCCAAAATACGATTATATCCCCGATATCAATACTTTCAGGCTTTTTCCATTTAAGTACCATAATATCTCCCTTGTTAAAGCCGTTCTTAAAAGGAAACTCTATAAACATACCTTTCTGTAAATTGTTTGATTCGTACCAACTCTTTGATTTTTCCCACCAATCATCAAAATTTACATTATGCTCCATGCTCTCGCTTACAACAGCAACAACAGGATGGCTTGTGCTGAGCAGAAAACCCAGTCCAGGATAAACAATATACTTAATCAAAACAAAAGCTAATGCTATATTGACAATCCAGCTCCAAATACTATTGTCTTCCCAGATAAAGTACCATACCTTCTTTAAAGTTTTCTTCCAGCCCATAATCATGTTTTTTGCAAAAAGAATAAAAAGGTTTGCTTTTAATTTTGTTAATACCGCCTAAATTAAGAGTGATAAATCAATTAATCTTTCAAAATGAAATACCCAATAAAACAATTGAAATTTTCAAGGTCAAATTACTACCAGGGAATCCTCCAGCTTAGAAATGTAAATGAGGAAATGCTAAGCTTCGTCTACAATCAAATAAAAAAAAGAGACGATGTTGCCATAACAAAAATAGTGAATCTGCCCAGTGGCAAAGACCTGTATATAACCTCGCAGAAATTCATAAAGATTCTGGGCAAAAAGCTCAGGGAAAGCTATGGCGGCCAAATAACAACAAGCTCAAAGCTCCACACAAGAAGCAAGTCTGGCAGGGACTTATACAGGGTAAATGTCCTCTACAGGCCTGCAAAATACAAAAGAGGAGACATAGTTGTTGTAAGAGGCGACAAAGTCAAGCTGCTTTATGTTGGCAAAAGGATTTTTGCATTGGACATAAAAACAGGAAAGAAAATCAGGATAAGAAGCAAAGATTTATCTCAAAGCTAATTTTTCATTTTTGTAGTCCTCTACAATTTTTTTTATCCAGTCAATCTTGCTTTTTTCAGCCTCAAACTGCTTTTTATCCACAAACCCGAAATACCTGTCTTCGTCTATGCTAAGGCTTTTGGAATTTATAAAGACAAAAGGAAGGTCTTTCTCAATTTTTTTGCTTACTTGCTTCTTGTTTACAACAATAAAAACATTGTCATTCAAAAACTCAATTACTTCTTCGCTGATGATATTCGGGTCATCAACATAAATTATATCATTCTTCTTAATGTCAAGCAACCTATTCTTGAAATCAAATTCTTTGGCTCCAAAGTTGTCCAATTTCTTCAAAATATAGTATCCATTTATGTTAGACAAGATATTATTGAATTTCCTCAATAGGCCCCTCATCTGCTCCAAATTCCTTTCTTTTGCTTTGAGCGCATTTTCCAGCGACTTGATTCTATTTTCTCTGAAATCAGAAGTTTTATTGCCTGTTTTTGCAACATTTTCTTTATTCAGCATCCTCTCAAATTCGTTAGATCTCTTTCTCAGGCTATTTGCATAATCCCTCAGGTGCTTAATCTGCCTCTCACTATCTTTTAGCTTATTATATAGCTTCAAGAAATCTTTCTCTTCCAATCTTTTCTCCACTAAAACCCTACTAATTATCCTATCTGGCTCTTCTTTCCTCTCTATTAAGTCAACAGCGCTTTTTATGCTTATTTGCTTTGTTATTACAATTTCCTTTATTTTATCCTTAATGCCTTGCTTCTTGTTTTCCTTTGCAAAGAAATCAATCTTCTCAAGGAGAGGCCTTGCAGACTTATATGCAAAAAGCGCGCAAGCCAATGCATCGCTTTGGTGTTCATCTTCAAAAATAAATCCGCTAATCATTCTTCTTTTTTCATCGACTCTTAGGTCCTCTTCAGGACTTATAACCTTTGCGCCTAGCTTTGTCGCAAATTCTCCCACTAACCTTGGCACTTTATATTTATCAGTGCCGACCAATATAGGCTTGCCTAATTCCATGCTTTTAGAAATCAATCTATTCAAGCCAAGCTGTTTTGAAGAATCAATATGTATTAAGTTTCCATCAATGCCAAGAACTGCATAGCCTATAGTAATGCCGGGATCTAGACCAACAATTAGCGGTTTTTTGTCTTCCATCTAAGTTTAGGGAGCATTATAGATTTAAAAAGTTTTGCTCAAAACATTTATAAGCAAAAATATTCTACTTAACATATGAAATCTCTAAAAGGTATAATAGTCAGCGGCCTTTGGGAAGGTGCCTATTTCATGTCAATGGAGCATTATAAGCAGGAAATAAGCAAAAAATTGAATTTTGAGGCATATCCTGGAACTTTAAACATCAAAATAAAAACAAACCGTGACGAACTGCTGAAAAACATAAAGGCAATACAAATCATAGGATATACCTCAAACAACAAAAAATTCGGAGGCGCGTCATGCTACAAAGCAAAAATAAAAAACATAAATGGAGCTGTTATAGTTCCAGATATTAATAAAAATCCCGATGACATTGTAGAGTTTATTGCTTCGGTGCACGTAAAGTCAGCATTGAATCTTAAAGATGATGATGAAATAGAGATTGAATTTTTATGAAAAAACTACCAGCAAAATTTATTGTATCTAGAGCGCCAAAAGAATATTTAGAGCAGGGGCTTACACATTGCGGTGCTTATTCAGTTAAAGCTATACTTAGCGCCTATGAAAAAGATGTTAAAAGGCATCCGAGAGATTATCAGCCAAATCTTCTAGCTAAATATACTGGAATTACAAATGGCAGTATTACATGGCCAAAAGTTTTACAATCTTATGGCGTGCCTGCGCAAAAAGGAGACGTAAGAAAATTATCAGATTATCAGCGAATAAAATTTTTGAAAAAACTAATTGCCAAAGATAAGCCTGTAATACTTAGGATAGGTAATGGTTATTTCCCAAACGGAAAATACAGTAACATTACCGGGAGTTTTTTTGGGCATTGGATAACTATCTGGGGCTATAATGACAAAGAAAAAGCTTTTTATGTATATGACTCTTGCGTTCCATTGGAAAAGCACGATAAAACAATCCCAATCGGCAACACTAAAAGAACCTATGAAGAAATCCTTAGGGACTGGGGAAAAGGTTTTCCATATTCCCAGAGATATAGATATATAACTATCTTATAGTCAAAATGAAAGTAGGCATAACAGACACAACATTTGCAAGGGTTGACATGGCATCATTTGCTATTGAAACCATTAAAAAAAATTCCGATGCAAGAATTGAGAGGTATACTGTTCCTGGATTTAAGGACCTGCCTGTTGCATGCAAGATCCTGATTGAAAAATATAAATGCGATATAGTAATTGCCTTGGGAACGGCAGGCAAAGCTCCAATAGACAAGCAATGCGCTCATGAAGCTTCTCTTGGACTGCAGAAGGCCCAATTGATAACCAACAAACATATATTGGAAGTTTTTGTTCATATGGACGAAGCAAAAACCGAAAAAGAAATATATACTATTGCAAAGAACAGAACAATAAAGCATGCTTTGAATGCTCTTGAATTGCTGAAAGGCAAAACAGCTCTTACAAAATATGCAGGCACAGGCAGAAGACAAGGCAAAAAAGATGAAGGACAAATTATGGAGGAATAATGACTGAAAGATTAGGCATGGTTGTCTCAACATTCAACTATGAAATAACAGGCGAGATGGCAAAAAGAGCCCAGCAGAGGGCAAAGGAAGTGGGTACAAGAATAGTTAAAATTGTTGAAGTGCCCGGCTCGTTTGAAATCCCGTTGGCTGTAAAAGAATTGCTTGAAGACAAAAACATAGAAGGAGTAGTGACAATCGGCACAATCATTAAAGGAGGGACAGACCACGACACTGTAGTTGCGCATACTGTTGCCAGAAAGCTTCTTGACCTGTCATGCGAGTACAGCAAGCCCGTTTCTTTGGGAATCTCAGGCCCTAACATCACATGGCAACAGTCAGAAAAAAGAATTGAGGAGTATGCGATAAGGGCTGTTGATTCTGTTGTGAAGATGCTGAGAAAAGGTTAAAAATTTATTTTGAAGATTGTTGATTTTCCAAATAAGTTCTATACCAAGCAGTTAGTTCTTTTAACTCTTGAGTAAATCTCCTCCAAGCCAGAGTAGCATTGCTAGGCTCCTTATGAATATAACTTCTTTGTTCATCTCTTAAAGCTATCTCCACACAACGATCTGTAATCTCAGCAAATCTATCCGCCAATAATTCGAGATCAGACTTTGCTATATCAGGACGCGACAGTTCTATAAGCTCTTTAAAATATTGAGCTAGTTCCCTTCTATATCCCACATTAGTCGTTTCAGGCATAAACTACATTATTATTTATGAAATTTATAAAAACTTCTCCAAGCTCGCTTCAGCTTTTTTTTTCTTTATTATTTTACTAACAATCTTTCTTATCTTTTCCTGCTCGTTCAAGGAATCCAAAAATAATCTTCTTGTCCTCTTATTTAGTATGTTGTGCTCAAGCATTTTTGCCAATTCGTCAGGCTTTAACCCCACATTTTTTACAATAGCAGCAAGCCTCTCAACGTTGGTTTTTCTGAATTCCCTGATTATCTCGTCGCTGTCTAAAATGCTCGTTAAGAATTCCTTTCTTGAAGTTGACGTAAAAGCGCCATTAACAAGCAATTTTGCAGCCTTTGATGGTTCGCTTAAAAGGAGGTATTTGATCAGCTGCAAAGTTCTTATTATATCATTTTTGTAGTATTGTGTATCTAGTTTTTCAATAACATCATAAAGTACATTATCAAATTCTATTACTTGAACATTTTTTTCATTGAACCTTTTAACTATCTCACTCTTACGTGATTTTGGGACAGCCCCCAAGATAATTATCTTCTTTATATTCTGTTTTGCCAAAGAAAACTGCCTGATGTAATTATTAACTGCGTTTTCCACATCCTTATTCTCAAATTTTTCCTGAGCAATCTTGGTTATAGATTTGTCAAGATTTGTAGTTTCAGAAATGTTGTTGGTTATAGAGCAGCTGACATCAATATGAAAAACCTCGTTAACTTTGTCTTTGTCAAACTTCAATGCCAAAATGCCGCAGTCCCTGTTTTTAGAAGTCTTGATATTATTGACAGTGAAAAGCCCCTTTTTGTTGTACCAGTAATTAACTATCTCTTTCTCTGCACTCATAAACCAACCCCTTTAGAAAAGATTGGTTTACTTTTATTTATAAGGTTTTTGTTTTTGAATTCACAATTCCATAAAATTCAATCCCAACTCATCATCATATTTTCTAGTAACCTCTGCGTCTAATTTCACTAAAAAAATCTCGCATGTTGCTGATATAACTGCTTCTTTCAAATGGCC
>CAZLGX010000044.1:0-8857 GCA_964559395.1 uncultured Methanosarcinales archaeon | reverse complement strand
GAGCAAGGCTACAAATCAGAATACTCTGTAGAGGATCTTAACAAAGAATTAAAAAAGAATTAATAATAAGCTTCTCCTTCTGAGGCATTTGGTATTTCGCTGGCTACTTTTTCATCATCATTATCTTTGTCTTTTCTAACAACGCTTTGTACTCCATAAAACAATCCAACTGCAACTAAAGCCAAAGCAACTAAAATCAAAAATACCTGAAGCATTGTCTTGAATCCAGCTCCCAAAAATGCGCTTTCCTTTGACACGACATTTGCTTTGAAGGCTATTTCCCTCAATAATTTTTCATTGCTATTTACAGTAACAAAAAATATCTGCTCGCCGGCCAAATCCTTTTCTGTTGAGGCATAAACATTCAAAGTTTTTGATTCCTGCGCATCCAAAACAAATGCGCTTGGCTCATTCAATCTCAAATCAGACCATTGATTGCCATGCATCAATATTGTGTAGCTGCCTGATTTTGTATCTTCATTTGTTATAATTACTTTATAGATTGCTTCTGTTCCGTCATTGATTATGTCTTGTTTTATTACAGGAACCTTTACTACAGTCTTTGTTTCTTCAACAGCCGGCTCGCTTTGGCCCACTACCTCAAACTGTATTTCCTTTGTTTCTTTTTTGCTGTCAAGCTGCGAGCCTACTTCTGCCATTAAGGTATAAGTTCCTGAATTCACAGTCTCTGGAATTTTTATTATGAAATCTTCGCTAATGATTTCCTTGCCCTCATTCTTTAAAGGATCAACGTATTTTGTAGATGACAAGCCAAGCTCCCCTATGCTTGCTTTTGCAAACAAGCCTTCAAGAGGCACTACTCCGCTGTTCTTGAAGCTGATTTTTATGCCAAGAGACTTGCCTACCTGCACCTTCTCTTCTGGATTTAAAGAGACAAGGCTTATGACAAACAGGAATTTCTGCTGCATAATTTTTAATCCGTAGGTTTTCTCAATCAGGTTGCCGTCTGCATCTGCTAATTTAAGCCTAAGCTTGAAGTTGTCCTGCTTGAATTTTCCAGGAAGTTCCAGATCTAAGTCTTTCACAAATATTTGGTCTTGAGTAAGATTAAATGTTGTTTGAGTAGTGTCAGCAACCACATCTCCATTTCCAAACATCAAAATTGCCTCTAATCTGGCATGCTCTATGCTCTCAAGCGATGTAAGGGAAATCCTGACGTCAAGCTTTTTTGTGCTTTCTCCTGTAACTATGAAATTCTCCTCATTTTCAACCACAACTTCGCCTTCAACTTCAACCCTGTCAAAAGAAGCGTCAAGTTGCTTTGCATCAGTTTTCCCATTTTTCATTGCTATGCCATAATCCTTATTGACAAAGTCTCCTTCAGAATCCACTACCCTTATTGTAAGCTCAAAATCGTTGCTTCTCTTTAGCTTGTCCAGCAAAACAAGTATAAGCTGCTTTTGTGCATTTGCATTATCAGCTAAATTAAAATTGCTTGTTGTGTCGGCAACCACATTCCCTGTGCTTTTGTC
This sequence comes from uncultured Methanosarcinales archaeon, assembly GCA_964559395.1. Lineage (GTDB taxonomy): Archaea > Nanobdellota > Nanobdellia > Woesearchaeales > GW2011-AR4. Next base: position 7,364 of record CAZLGX010000044.1, on the reverse strand, counting down.
TTTTAAAATTGCCTCAACATGCGCATTTTCAATGCTTTCAAGCGCTGTAAGCTCAACCACAACATCAAATTCGTCTTTTTCCTCTATAAAGGTTGTCCTGGATTCAGCAACAACTTGGTTATTGACTTTTACCCTATCTATAGATATGTCTAGCGCATCTGCATCTCTTCCTGTTGTCTGCTTTGTCCTTATTCCATAGGTTTTCTGCTCTGACCTTCCTCTTGCATCTACAATTTTAACAACAAGCTCAAAATCGTTTTCCCTCTTAAGCCCGTCTGTTAGGCTCAATAAAAGAGATTTTGTAGTGCTTTGGTTGGAAAGCAAGTCGAATACTGATGTAGAATCTGCCACGGCGTCATTGCTTTGCCTGCCCCTTAATGAAACTTCAACATGCCCTTTGTCAAGAGTCTTGACTGCTGTTATATCAACTTGCACCAAAAATGTATCAGAATCCGCAAGCAGGTTGTTTTTAGACTGACTTACAACCTGATTGTTTAAAGACACCATGTCTATAGAAACGTCAAATTGGCTTAAAGCAGTAGAGCCAAAACCGCCACTGCTGCCCGCATAAGCGAATCCGCTCATCAAAATGCCGAATACAATCAAAAATGTGCCGATAAGTGCTTTCTTAATCATAATCCCCCAACCTTTAGTATTATAGTACCATCAATGAGTAGGTACAAATAGTCTAGATGAAAGAGCTAGTATTTAAATGTTTCGGTTTTTGTTATTTTATAGTGGTTACAAAGCTGTGAAGTTATTGCACTATATATATAAATATACCTTAAATCCTAAAAATCTATGATAACCATAGTCGGAGCAGGCCCTGCAGGCAGCTATCTTGGATATTTGCTTGCAAAAGAAGGCAAAAAAGTCACCATACTGGAAGAGCACAGCACAGTAGGCAAGCCGGTACAATGCACGGGCATAGTCACTCACTCTATTGAGAAGTTCTTCAAGCTCAAAAACGAGGTTATAGCAAAGCGCCTAAACAAAGTAATAATTGTAAGCAAAAACAACAGAATAGCGGTAAATGTTTACGAGATAGTTATGTGGCGCGATTTATTTGACCAGTTTGTTGCTGACATGGCCCAAAAAGCAGGAGCTAAAATTTTAACAAATCATAAGTTTATCGGATTTAATGGAAAAAATTCAATTAAAGTAAAAGACAAAAAAAGTGACAAAATAAAAGAAATTAAAACTGATATAATTGTTGGAGCTGACGGCCCTTTTTCTCCTGTTGCAAAAGCCGCAGGCATCAACTCTAATTCAAAAAACTACATTGGAATGCAAGCAAAGGTAAAAGTTGACATGGACACAGAATCATTCGAGACATATTTCGGCAGCGATTTTCCAGGATTTTTCGGCTGGTGCGTTCCGGAAAGCGATGATACTGCAAGATTAGGCATAGGCTGCTTTGAGAATACGCAGCATAATTTTTACAAATTTCTAGAGAAGAGAACAAGAATGAAAGAGATAGTCTGCTGGGAATCCGGATTGATTCCATTATATAATCCAAAAAAAATGATACAAAAAGATAATGTGTACTTGATTGGCGACGCTGCAACACAAGTGAAAGCAACCACAGGAGGCGGCATAATCCCTTCGCTGAAAGCAGCGCAAACCTTATGCGATTGCATAAGCAACAGCAAGGATTACAATAAAGAATTCAAGAAGCATTCTGGGAGAGAATTGCTGCTTCATTTAAGGATGAGAAATATTTTAAACAAATTTTCCGATAATGACTACGATAGATTGCTAGGTTTAATGAATCAGGAAAAAGTCAGAAAAATACTTAAAAAATATGACAGAGACACACCAATACCATTAGTTACAAACCTCCTTATTAAAGAGCCGAGATTTTTATTATTTTCAAAAGTTCTATTTTGATAACATCATACCAACACAAACCTTTTTAAAATAACTTCGTTACCTTAGCCTCTTAATAGGTGGCAATGTAATGGACTCAAAAGAAGACGACGATATTTCGATAGATTTTAGCAAAATAAAGAATTTCTTCAAGAGTAAGGACGAAGAGAAAAGGTCAGAGGAATCTGCGAAAAATGATAATGCAAAAATTGATTCGGATGAAGATATATCAATAGACCTGGGCAAATTTAAAAATCTCTTCAAGAGCGAAAAAAAGGAAGAAACATATTCTTTGCAGCACAAACAAGATGATGAAGAACTTTCTTTTGATTTCAGCAAAATAAAAAATATTTTCAAATCGGAAAAAAAGGAATCAAAAAATTCCGACGATGAAATGTCGTTTGATTTAAGCAAGGCAATTGATTTCTTCAAAAAATACGGAATAGTGCTGATCGCCCTTATACCACTAATCCTGTCTATATATGTAAGGCTTCAGGCCGGCTTCCTTCCGGTAACGGATGAATGGGCAACAAACACTATCATAAACAATCTGCGCTCGCAGGTGCGCTCCGGCATAGACCAGCAATACCCAAACCTGCCTGATGCAAACAAAAATGCGCTGGTTGACGCCGAGCTGCAAAAAATAATCTCGCAGAACAAAGCGCAGATTGACGAACAGATAAGGCAAACATCATCTTATTTCAAATCATTCTTTCAAGATGAAAATGGCAATAACTACATGCCTGATATAGACCCTTATTATTGGGTGAGGTATGCAAACAACATACTTAAGAACGGCCATCCCGGAGACATATTAAAGGATGACAAGCCATTTGACAACCATCAACTGGCTCCTGTTGGAAGATTTGTGACATTTGACCAGTTTCATTCTTATTCCCTAGCTTACTTTTACAGGATACTAAGCTTCTCATCTCCTAATCTTACTTTGATGAGGTCAAGCTTTTATCTTCCTGTCTTTATTTCAGCGCTTTGCGTGCTTATAGTATTCCTGATTGCCAGAAAAATTGCCGGCAATGCAGCTGGCTTTTTTGCTGGCATGATAATGGCAGTAAATGGTGCATTCCTTGGAAGAACCTTGTTCGGTCACGCCGACAATGACAGCTGGGTCATTTTTTTCCCATTATTGGTGACGTGGCTATTCATAACTACAGAGAATGCAAAACGCCTACTCACTGTGGTAATTCTAGGCTCATTGGCAGGCTTTTTTACCGGCATGTTCACTTTTGCGTGGAGCGGCTGGTGGTATATATTTGATTTTTTGCTGGTGACAATTACAATAACCATATCTTATCTGATTCTGATAAATTTTGATGAAATAAGAAAAGACAAATGGTTTATGGCTTCCAATGTTTATCTAAAAAACATGTTCGTTTTCGGCATTGTTTATTTTTTATCAACAGCAATATTTGCGACTTTCTTCTCGGGCTGGCTGCAATTCAGGAACAGTTTTTTGGGACCCCTGAGCTTTCCTTCCATTAAAGCTCCGGTTACATCTACATTATGGCCCAATGTCCTTACAACAGTTGCCGAGCTTAATGAAGGCTCCATAAACGGAATCATAAATTCTATTGGCGGCCCGATTTTGTTCTTTATAAGCCTGGCAGGATTGATATTATCAGTATCAATAAAAGAGGGCCATCTAAAAAAATTTGATGTCTCATATTGGATGGCAACTTTGCTGTTTTATTGGTCATACTTTTTGCTCAGGAAAACATTCAGCATCTCGGTTTTTGGATTGATTATATGGATAATGCTCCCAATCGTTGTTAGAATTATGATTTCTATATACAACAAGGACAAGTCCCATGATTTTAAGTTATCCATATTGCTGTCGCTTTGGATTGTGTCTACTATTTTTGCAAGCATCAAGGGAATAAGATTTACTTTGCTTCTTGCTCCTGCTTTCAGCGTTGCATTTGGTGTCGCATTTGGAAGAATCTATGAGTACATATCAGCAGCTCTTACAAAAGGGCTTAAAATACATAAAGCAATAGCAAGCGGCATCTTAATCATAGTCCTGCTCTCTGTTTATGTGAGCCCGACGCGTGCTGCAATTAGGTCTGCCGGGCAGGACATTCCAATAATAAATGATGCATGGTACAATACCCTTATTGCTATAAAACAAGGCTCAAAACCAGATGCGATAATAACATCATGGTGGGACTTTGGCCATCATTTCAAGGCAATTGCCGACAGACCGGTAACTTTTGACGGTACAACACAGGTGCATCCTCCTGCCCACTGGGTAGGCAAACTCTTCATGACAGACAATGAAAGGCAGGCTTTTGGAATAATAAGGATGCTTGACTGCGGCAGCAATAGTGCCTTCAACACATTAAACAAGTTCATAAATAATCCTCATACATCTTTAAAGATAATAAATAAGATAATACTTATGGATAAAGCCGAGGCGGAAAAAGAGCTGAAAAAATACAATCTTGATAAAAGCCAAATTGATGATGTGCTTCAGTATACACACTGCAACCCGCCTGAAGCATATATAATTGCATCAGAAGACATGATAGGCAAAAGCGGAGTCTGGAGCCATTTTGGCTCTTGGGATTTTGAAAGGGCTGACTTATGGCAAAATGTCCGGGGAATGGAGCAGGAGAAGGCTGTCCAATACATGATCAACAAATTCAATTACACAAGAGACAGGGCAGAAAACATATATTTTGAAATACAGGCTATAGGCAGCGACAGCGAAGCCAATACATGGATTGCTCCATGGCCAGGATATGGTGGAGAAATAACCTGTAGAAAGAATAAAGAAGGGATATTTGTATGCTCTTCTTTGGGCGTTGGCAACAATGTGGCTTTGGTTTTTAATATAAATTTGACAGATTATGATGTATATGCAAGATTCCAGGATAAAATTTTCAAGCCAAACTCTGCTGCATTTGTTACAGAGGAAGGAATATTCAAGAAAAGATTTGATGACACTACAACAGGTCATGGCATGACAGTAATACCACAAAACAAAGATGAAGTCAAGGTTGTAATTTCAAGCAATGAGCTGACTGGAAGCATATTCACGAGAATGTTTTATATGCAGGGCCATGGCTTGAAGTATTTTGATTTGATCAACCACCAACGAGGGCTTACAGGAACAGATATCTATACCTACAAGGTCGACTGGGAAGGAAAAAATGCCACGATAGTAAAGGATTATGTTGATTTTTTAAAAGAGCCGGCTGAAGAAGTCGAAGATATGACTTTAACTGTGCAGTCAAATTTAACAGAAGAAAATGTCTCTGCATTAAATAGTTCTCAATGAAAATAAACAATCTCTGGGCTGTTATACCAGCCTGCAACGAAGAGAAGAACATTTTAAAAATTGTCAAAAAAGCAAGAAAATATGTAGATAAAGCTGTGCTGGTTGATGACGGCAGCACGGACAAAACTGTCTTGCTCGGCGAAAAGGCAGGTGCAATAGTTATAAGGCACTTAGTGAATTTGGGCAAAGGCGCTGCTTTGAAAACAGGCTGCGATTTTGCAGTTAAAAATGGGGCAAAATTCATTGCGGTATTGGACGCTGATGCGCAACATAAGCCAGAAGACATACCAAGGTTTATAGAGAAGCTTGAAAAATATGACATCGTGTTCAGCTATCGAAAGCCTGGCAGAAAAATGCCCCTAATTTTACGCTTTGGAAACTGGTTTATATCAAAATTTGTAAAGGTTTTTTATGGCATAGACTTGAAAGATACGCAATGCGGATTCAGAGCTTTTTCAAAAGAGGCTTACAAAAAAATAAGATGGAATGCATCTGATTATTCAATGGAATCAGAGATGATAGCAAGGGCAGGAAGGCAAAGATTAAAATATGTGCAGGTTCCAATCGAAACAATATACTCTGACAAGTACAAAGGCACAACTGTTATAGATGGAATGAAGATTGTGATTAACATGCTGTGGTGGAAGTTTTTAAACAATAATAAGAGATAAAATGGTACTGGGAATACAAATTGCAGGATTTTTGTTTGGATTGTTTTTTCTCTATTATTCATTCATAAATTATAAGAGAAAAGAGTTCACAGCAAAGGAATTCGCTTTCTGGATAGTTGCTTGGGCTGTTTTTATTCTGATAGCATTATTCCCATTTATCCTAGATCCTATACTTAAGCCGCTTGGATTCTTCAGGGCCCTTGATTTTTTAATAATCAGTGGCTTCTTGTTTTTGATTGCTTCAATCTTCTACACTTACACTTTAGCAAGAAAGACGCATAAGCAGATTGAGTCTGTAGTCAGGGCGCTTGCTATTAAGAAAAGCAAGAAGAAGTAAATTTTACTTAATAAAAAATAAATCATGGCAACCCCTGTATGCATATTCTTTGGATTTTAAATTGCCAATCCTTGACAAGGAGTAATAGATTTAAATAGCCTGTAAATTTACTGTTTTCTATGGTAATAGTCATAAAATTGGTTGATAAATACATAGGCAATCTTATGTGCAATTTTCTCGGGCTTTTTAACAGGAAGAAAGAGATTGGCAGTGCAAACAAGATTCTTGTTGTGCAGCTCTGGGGCATAGGTGAGACAATTTTGATGCTGCCGGCGCTTGATGCTTTAAGAAAAAAATACCCGAATGCGCAGATTGATGTTCTTGCTACTACAAGGAACAAAGATGTCTTTTTTAATAATAAAAATTTGAATAATATTCACCTGATAAAGCTTAATCCGCTTTCCACACTTACATTCGTCATTAAGAACATGAAAAAATATGACTTGGTTTTTGATATGGAAGAATATCTGAATGTATCGGCAATTATATCGTTTTTTGCAGGCAAAGCAATTGTCGGCTATTCGCATGGCGCAAGAGCAAAACTTTATGATTATAAAGTGGCATATAACGACAAGCAGCATGTTGTGTATACGTTTCTTGATTTAGTGAGGGAAGTGAATATAGAATATAACACTAATAGGCTGCCAAATCTTATCTTTTCTAAAAGCGACAAAAATAAGGTTGATAAATTCTTAAAAGACAATGGAGTAAAAAGCAATGATTTTCTTGTATGCGTTGCTCCAGGAGCAGCAGAATCCGCAAAAGCGAGAATTTGGCCTTTTGATAGGTATGCTGAATTATGCGACGAAATAATTGCCAAATATAATTCAAAAATAATCTTCACAGGGATCCCACAAGAAAATGATCTGGTAAAATCAATTCAGGAAAAGATGGAAAATCAAGGCAAGACAGTAAATGTTGCAGGACAAATAAATCTTAATCAATTATTCTATCTGATGACGAAATGCAAATTGTTTGTAGGCAATGATTCAGGACCTATGCATGTTGCAGCAGCCCAAGGCATAAAGACGCTTGGGCTATTCGGTCCTAATCTTCCAGTCCGCTTTGGGCCTTACGGAAAAGGGAATATTGGATTGTATAAGGGATATAATTGTGAATTCAGTCCTTGCATTAATGTGCATAAGGGACAGGTGCCTGATTGCTTGTACACCAGAAATTCAAATGATTA
>CAZLGX010000043.1:0-8860 GCA_964559395.1 uncultured Methanosarcinales archaeon | reverse complement strand
CGCTTGGAATAATTGTTGGCTTGCCTGCTTGTAGTACAGAAGCTGCGCTATTGCTTGTTCCCAAATCAATGCCAATTATTTTTTCTTTTGCCATTTTTATTTCCCTCCATGAAATTTATTTCCCGCTTATCTTTACCTTGCTAAATCTCAAGACCTTATCGTTAAGCATATAACCTTTCTGAAATTCCTCTAAAATTGTCCCGTCTGGCTTATCGGATTCTTCTTTCATTAAAACTTCATGCTTGTAAGGATCAAAATTTTCACCAACGGATTTGATTGGGCTCAAACCTTCTGCTTCCAGCAATGAGTGCAATTGCGCATAAACAATTTTCATGCCTTCCACGAATTTTTCTTTATCAATAGTATTTTTCAATGCAATTTCAAAGCTGTCCAACACAGGCAACATGCTTGCTATAACTTCAGCATGAGCGTATTTGACAAACTCCATTTTTTCCTTTTCAACTCTTTTCTTGTAATTCTCAAATTCTGCCTGCAATCTTTTTAATGTATCTGTAAGTTCTTCATTTGCTTTGTCTTTTTGCTCCAATTCTTTTTTCAAATTGTCTGATTCAACATCGAGCTTGGCCTCTTTTTTATGCTCTGGCTTTTTTTGTTCTTTTGTTTCCATTTTGCTAAACATCTTGTTGACTTCAAGTCAACAGAAATGTGGTAATATCAACTAATATATAAATGTTTCGGCAAAAGTTTAAATATAAGCACTTCTTTAAGGTTTCTATGGTATTCATTAGGCAAAGAATAACCATTGTGCAAATAAGAAAGCCGGCAGAGCATAATGTAAATCAAGAGCTGCAATGGCTGGGAACATCATTGGGGCTTTTTAATATTAGGGATAAAGATAAGAGTTGCTTTAGAGTATTTATAGAGTTGCTGAAATCAGCCAAGACGCATCACATGATAACAAGCGATGAATTGGCTGCAAGATTGGGCTTGTCTAGAGGTACCATAATTCACCACATCAATAAATTGATGGAATCAGGCTTGGTTGTGCATGAAGGAAATAAATATATTCTACGAGTTGAAAATTTGGTGTCTTTGATTGAAGAACTTGAGAAAGACATCGAAAGGGCTTGTGATGACTTAAAGGAAGTTGCTAAGGAAATTGATAGTAGACTGGGGTTGTAGAGTGAAATTTAAATAGTAAATTATATATAGCAGTTATCCGAGTTTCAGTGTATGAAAAAATTATTTTTATTCTTTACCATATTCTTAATTGCTCCCGCGGTTTTGGCAGACATAACAATCCTGACAGAACAAGGTATATATAATCTTGGCAACAAGATAAAGGCTTCTGCATCTGTTTTTCAAGAAGCTGATTTTGAAGGCTTGTTTAAATTGACAATAGCATGCAATGACTACAAACTGCAGTATTATACAACTCCTTTAAGCTTAGAATCCAACTCGAGAACAGCACTTGATGTCCCGGAACTAACAGCAACTTCTTCAATGCTAGGCAACTGCATGATTATAGGTGACTTAACAACAAATAACAACCTAATTATCGAAGAAAAAAGCTCCAACACATTTGAAGTCACGCACCAGCTTAAAGTTCTGCCGGTTAACAGCAAGATAATTGCATTGCCATCAGACTCAATTAAATTAGTTGGAGTAGTCAATGAGGCATTCGGCAATAATGTGCTAAAGGCAAACATTAAGATTACACTTGATAACTTGACATATGAATCAGAGGCAATTGACGGAAAATTTGACATTTTTATTGAGCTTTCGGAAAACATCAAGTCAGGAAAGCATATCGTTGAAATTGATGCCTCAGATCCAAAAAATAATGTGGGTTATGCTGCAGTCGAGCTTGAAATTATCCCTGTACCAAGCTATATCAAACTGGAATTAAGCGAATATAGCATAAATCCCGGCGCAAAGATTGAAATTGTTTCCTATTTATATGACCAGGCTGATGATTTGATTAATGCTTCTATAAGTTTGGAGATGATTTATGAAGATGATGAAAAAATATTCACTAAAACAGTTCAAAGTAACGAGAAAATGATCTATGAGTTTAGCCAATATGCAAAGCCTGGCAAATATTTCATTACAGCAACATACAAAAATCTTAAAGAAGAGTCAGTTGTGAATGTCAGCACATTAAGGGAAGTTAAATTAAAATATGAAAATCAATCTGTTCTCATAGAGAACATAGGGAATGTGCCATTCATAGATGAGCTAACCTTATATGTTCAAAGCGAATTAAAGAAACTTCTAGTAACAAAAAAGGTAAATATAGAGCCAGGAAAATTCTTAATAGTGGATTTATCAAAAGAGGTTCCAGAGGGTGTTTATAATATACTCTTTCCATTTAAAGAAGGACTAGATACAATTCGGCAAACACTAAACCAAAGCTCGTTTCCTGGAGAAAATTTATTGGCTGCAGAAGTTAGAATTGACGATAACAGGCCTATTTACAAAAGATTAGCCGCTGGAATAGACGGGCTAAGCGCGGGTTTAGCGGGAACTGACGGGATTCTCGCAAGAAATCCTCTCATTGCGCCAATGATTTTATTAGGCATAATCTTATTAGTGGTTATAAGATACGGAAGAAAACCCTTAATGGGCTTATTCAAAAGAAAAAAAGAAGAGCATGAGGAAGAAAAGAAAAATTAGTGCTTTCTTCTTTCGTCAATTTCATCTATGTCGCCAAAAGTTTCATTTAACAAATCCTGCGCAGTTTTTCTCAATCCTATAGAGCCATGCTTTGAGCAATAGGGGCAGATATTTGGAATTTTTGAACTATTAAACTTATAACCGCAGCTTCTGCATTCAAGTTCCATCATAACACTACCCTGTAGTAAGAAGTATATAAAATTGTCGATTATTGGCACTTATAAACAAAAGTTTTAAAAAGAAGCCTTGTTTTTAATCTCTAAAATGATAGCAAGTAACATAAGATCAACAATAGTAATTTCTATTATAGCTATCATAATCATTATTATTTAGCCCCTTAAAATATTCTAGACGGGGCTGAGCATTTGGTTAAACAAAGTTCTAGAATATTATTAAATTGCCTTGACAAGTGGAGGAATAAAATGCCATTGAATGGTGTGGAACCACAAACCATCAAGCCTGGAAAAAGACAAGATTTACTACAATGGTTGAGAAGCTCGGAATATTATATTTTTGTGGCGTATAGTGGTTGCGTATACTTAAAGAATCCACTTTCATGCCTTGCTCGCAGTACTAAAAGATCGGCATTTAATAATGGACCAAGACGCGTTTTAGACCCAATTCATGATTTTGACCCATTAGCCACAATTGGTCGTGAGAAGGTAAATTATTTATCCAGTCCTAGCTCTCTGTTTCATAGTTACCAGTTGACTTTATCAAAGGAACTAAGCGATTTTGTGGTTTAATTCCCCTGCCTGTCATGGGCCCTTAAGCTTGGCCTATTTTTTTCCACGCCTTTTCCTTTGTGCAATAATCCTCTTGCCCTTTTTCCTGCACTTGTAAGCCCTCTTTCAGATCTGCCTTTGTGACTAAAAATCCAGCTTATATGCTCGTCAGCAAGCACAGAAGGATTTGTTCTATCAACAAGAATCACTTCATACCAATAGTGCAATCCATCTTGGGCTACATAGTAGCTGTTGAGAACTTCGCAATTCGGATAACTTCTTGCTGCTCTGTTTTCAGCAACCTGCTGATAATTCATAGTCAAATCCTTTCTTCTGCTCATCGCCTTTGGCCTTCTGGGATGCCTTATTTTAGGACGTTGCCTGCCGCCCCTGTCGACTCTTTGCCTTACTATAATAACACCTGGCTTTGCCTTGTAGCCCAAAGAACGGGCCCTGTCAAGCCTAGTAGGCCTTTCTATTCTTACTGTTACTGGCTCAGTGCGCCATTTTATAACGCGCTGATGCTGTAGTTGTTCAAGAACTTCACTAGGATTTTTCCAAGCCTCTCTGATATATTGGTACATACCCATTTTAGCCTCCGTTATTATTAGTATAGATTTCAAGATTCAGGTGAGCAATTGCCTACATTTCTCTGCAGTTTTGGAGATATTATTTCTTTAAAAAGGTATTGGAAAATAGGAAAATAGTAATACTTTACAATCCTGAAGAAAAATTCCAACAACATTGGAATCAAATACGGCTTTTCAGTCGAATGTGAGCGAGTTCGCAACGAGCTCACTCGCATGTCACTGAAAAGCCTATTCGCAAAGGATTTTTCCCCACTTCGTGTCGGAAATCAGATATTTCCGAGCATGCTCAAAAATCGTAAGTATTTGAAATAAATTATTGCGATTTTCGACATATGGAAAAATCCTCTGCACTCAATTTTTATCCATGTTGTTGGAATTTTTTAAGATAGAATTAATACCAAACAACAATGACGGCAAATCGAATGCAGAGGAAATTTCCGCTACGCAGTTCGGAAATTTCCTTTGTGAGTAGCATTTTCAGTGAGCTGCAAGTGAGCTGGGAAATGAGTGAGCGTGGTAAATAAGCGAGCGAAAGGCGAGCTTTCGCATTTCACGCGAACTCTCGCATGTCACACGAACTCGCTCACATGTCACTTAAAATGCGTGTTTGCCGTCATTATTGTTGTTTGGTTCTCAGCAAATAACTTTACAATGCTAAAATTATTACGGAAAATCTTATACTAACCCAAATATTTTTATACAATTAGTCATTATTCAATTCTAAAATGCCCATAGACAATTCCAATATGCTTAAAGTCATTGAGGATTTTCCGCATCAATGCAATACAGCTTTAGGGTTAGCAAAAGGCATGACTGTTTCTGGGAGGATTAATAATATTATAGTGGCAGGCATGGGCGGCTCTGCTGTCGGCGGCGATTTGTTAAGATTGTACCTGCACGACCTAAGAATACCTGTAACGGCCATACGAGATTATAAATTGCCAAACTATGTTAACGAAAACACTCTTATTTTTGCAGTTTCTTATTCAGGCAACACAGAAGAAACAATTGCAGCATATGAAGATGCTGCCAAAAAAAAGGCAAAAATCATTGCTGTGACAAGCGGAGGCATTCTTAGAGAAAAAGCAGCCAAAGTTATAAAGATTCCTTCTGGATTACAGCCGAGAGATGCATTAGGATACTTATTTTTTCCGGTCTTAGGAGTTTTGGTGAATTCCGGAATTGTGAATGAAAATTCAGCTGAAATTGCTGAAATGCTCGATATTTTGTCGCAAAAAGAGGATTTCAGGCAGTTTGGCGAAAGGCTTGCAAAGAAAATCGGACAAAAAACTCCAATAATTTATGCATCCGAGCAATTCTCAGCAGTTGCCTATAGGTGGAAAACTCAATTCAATGAGAACAGCAAGGTTGCAGCTTTTTCTCATGTTTTCTCGGAAATGAACCATAACGAGATAGTCGGATACCAGTCAATGAATAGGGACAAGTTTATTGCAATTCTTATAAGAGACAATGCGGATAATGAAAGAATAAAGAAAAGAATGGACATTACAAAGGAGATTATCTCGCAAAAGGTTGATGTGGAAGAAATTTATACAAAAGGCACTTATTTGCTTTCAAGATTATTTTCAGGATTGTACTATGCTGATTTTGCTTCTTATTATCTTGCATTGCAAAATAAAATTGACCCTACTCCCGTGCATGTGATAGAGAATTTGAAGAAGAAATTAGATGAATGACTCATTTCACAAACTCCACGTTGTCTATATTCCTAAATTTTTCATCTCCTGTAAGAAATTTGGCATTGTGTTTTTTGGCTATAACATATCCAAGCGCGTCTATGTAAGACAAATCTAGCTTCTTGTTCTGCAGCCTGAATACAGCAGCTTCCTTTATAAGCTTTGGCTCTATTCCAACGCAAACAGGCAAAAATCTTTCAAGGAAATTTTCGGCTATCAAAGAAAGATTGTCTCTTAATAGAGAGTAGTAAAGTTCGTAGAGATTCATAATAGTGGTTATAGACTCAACACCAGTAAAATATTTTTTATAACTTTCATTGCCGAGTGCAAGCTCGTACAGGGCATAAGTATCAAGAAAGAACACCTTACTTCCACCCTTCTCTTGACTCGTCTTTGAGCTGTTGGGCCGTTTTCTTTAACTTTCCCTTTGCAATTCCGAACAAATCTGAAAAATCCATCTTTTTCTCTATCTTTATGCGAACATTATCGCTTACGCTTATCTTCTCCATCTCAGCGGTTTCTTTGGGTATTATAATTGCCAAAGAATCTCCCCATTTCTTCACTTTAGCATTTAATTCCGCCATATATCATGAGATATATCATGAGATTTATAAAAGTTTTGGATGAGAATGGAAAATTTGAAGAAGAAATTGGTGGAGTAGTTATTTATAATTATTTTTTTAGTGTATTTATGTTTCTCCTTGCCATATATCTATTGATGCTTGATTCTACAGCATCTGCCAAGACACCAAGAGTTGCACCAAGAGCTGCGCCTGTAAATGTAAATGAAATCGCTGCTCCTGCCCTGTCAGCAATCGGCTTCATTTCATTGTATGTTCCTGTCATGTAAGAAGCAACTAAAGGAGCAAGTCCACCTACCACAGCACATACAATCACATACTTTGCAAGATTGGGCGAAGAAATGGTTATACTATGAGAACTAACACCCTGCACATGGCGTTCAATGTTCTGAGGCACGCCAGTTTTTAAATGGTCTCTGTCGGTTTCAACAGCTTCAGCTCTTACAAGAGAAGCTATCATCCCTGCGCCTCTACCAGCATTATTGGAATCAGTATGAACATTTCTCATTTTCCAAGGGAATAAACGGCCTTTTTTAAACTTTATGATTTTTGAGCAAATTAAATTAAACACACAACCTTTTTATAACTTTCACGATTACTTTTTCTTATGCTCCTCCAATCAATAAAACTCCACAATATAAGAAGCTATGAAAATGCAGAAATAAATCTGCCCAGCGGCTCAGTTCTGTTGGCAGGAGATATAGGCTCAGGCAAATCGACTATACTTCTTGCGATTGAATTTGCGATTTTCGGCGCAAAAAAAGGAGAGTTGCCAGCATATACACTTTTGAGGCACGGCAAAAAAGAAGGACATGTAGAGCTGAAAATGCAGGTCGAAGGAAAAGATGTCGTAATAAAAAGAACTTTGAAAAAGAGCAATGATGATATAAGACAAGAAGCCGGATATCTGATAATAAATGGAATGAAAAAAGACGCCACATCAGAAGAATTAAGAGCTATAACATTGGAGCTGCTTGGCTACCCTAAAGACCTTGTAAAAAAAGGCAAGGACTTGATATACCGCTACACAGTTTATACGCCGCAGGAAGAGATGAAGCAGATATTGTATGAGAGCAAAGATACAAGGCTTGACACTTTAAGGAAAGTTTTCAACATAGACAAATACAAAAGAATAAAAGACAATTCAAAAATAGTCGTTTCTGCCCTGAGGGAAAAGAAAAGACATCTTGAAGGATTTGTTCTGGACTTGGACTATAAGAAAAAAGAGCTGGAAGAGAGAAAAAATGAAATTATAGAAATTGACAAGAGAATCTTGGATATTCTGCCAAAGATAGAAGAAATCAAGAAAATTATAACTGAAAAAAAGAAGTCTATAGAGGATATTGAAAGGGATATGCTGGAGCTTAATGCTTTAAGAAAAGAGCTTAGCATTGCGGAGACGAGCATTGCCCATAAGATTGAGCAAAACAACAGGCTTAACGCTGAAATAAAAAAATTGAATGAGCAGGTTGAAGAAGCCAAAAAAGAGGTGGAAGGAAAAGAAATAGAAGACATATATGTTATAAATAAAAAAATTTCAGAAAAGGAAAAAGAGGTAAATGAAGCAGATGCTAATTACAAAAATACAATTAAAAAAATAAGGGAGCTTGAGGTTAAGATAGAGCATTGCAAAGACACAATCAGGAAGATAAGCTCTATGGACATTTGCCCTGTGTGCGAGCAGAAAGTTGATGAAACGCATAAGAATGAGATAAGCTCCAGAGAGAACAAGAAGCATGAGGAATTTCTTGAAAATATTAAAGCTTATAAGGAAGAGGAAGAAAAGCTCGACAAAATAAAGCTGAGCCTGAAAAAAGATATTGACAATTTAGTCAGGGAGCAGCACCATTTCAATGTGTTAAAAGTCAAGCTCCAGAATCTAAAGGAAAAGAAGGGAATGGTTGAAGAGAAACTGGCTCTAAAAGACAGCATAAAAAAAGAAATTGGAATTTTGAATTCCAAAAAAAGAGAGCTTAAACCGAAGATCGAGCAGTATTCCAAGTCCGAGGAAAAATACAAGGCAGTAAAAAAAGAGCTTGATGAGTTATTGCCTCAGGAAAAATTCCTAGAAATTGAGAAAGGAAAGTATGAAAGTGCAAAAGAATCGATTAAGGGCTTTATCATTAACATGGAAAAAGAAATCAGCAACAAGCAAAAGGCAAGGGAGAAATTAAATTTCATCAGCCAGCTTATAAACTGGATTGACGAGCTTTTCATTAACCTGATGTCAACTATGGAAAAGCATGTCATGGTTAACATCCATTCCCAGTTTAATGATTTATTTAGAGAATGGTTTGATGTGCTGCTTGAAGACGAAACTATAAATGTGAGGGTGGATGAGGAGTTCACTCCAATAATCGAGCAAAATGGCTATGAAACTTATATTGAAAATTTAAGCGGAGGGGAAAAAACTTCTGTTGCATTGTCCTATAGGCTTGCATTAAATAAGGTAATAAATGACATTGTTGCTGATATAAAAACAAAAAATATAATAATGCTTGATGAGCCCACAGATGGCTTCAGCACAGAACAGCTGGATAAAGTCAGAGATGTTCTAGAGCAGTTGAATATGGAACAAGTAATAATTGTATCACATGAAAGCAAGATAGAAAGCTTTGTGCAGAATGTAA
>CAZLGX010000042.1:0-8866 GCA_964559395.1 uncultured Methanosarcinales archaeon | reverse complement strand
GGGAAAAATTGGAATTGATGAGAAAAATTGACACTTTGGAAAGATTGATTTCCAAGATAAGAAGAAAAGAATATGTATGATTGGAGGTGTTGGCCCCAGACAAGAGGGTTATCCGGGGCCTTGTATCGATGGATTTCTTCTATGAGTAGCTTTAATTTCTCACCTCCTTTTTTTGTAGGGTTTGTTTGCAACACCCAACTCTATTGGTATAACTGCCATATTTATATATCGTGTGAAGCACACTTCTGGATTTATCTTC
The DNA here is from genome assembly GCA_964559395.1 of uncultured Methanosarcinales archaeon. Classification (GTDB taxonomy): domain Archaea; phylum Nanobdellota; class Nanobdellia; order Woesearchaeales; family GW2011-AR4. Next base: position 8,607 of record CAZLGX010000042.1, on the reverse strand, counting down.
CACAAGATTTATAAATCAAAATAAAGAATACACAGCTATGGTGCAGGTGGTTTTCAGCCCGAAGTGGTTTTGGGGCAAGGATATCTTTATTGACTCCATATCTGCTTTTGTGCTTATACTGATAGCTGTATTTGTAACGCGCTACTACAGAATAAACAAAAGCAGGAATTATCTTTATTTCGCGATTTCTTTTTACATCATAGCCTTATCATTTCTTTCCAAAATACTGATTAATTTTACCATATACTACCAGATTCTTCACACACAAGTAATAGGCTCTATTCAATACACTCAAACCATACTAAGGTCCTCTGAAATACTTGCCATAAGCGGCTTGTTTTTTTACAGGCTGTTGACTTTAGGCGGTTTATTTATTCTTTATTCAATATACGAAAAGCAATCAAAAGCAAACATACTGCTGATGGCTTTTTTCATAATAACCTCGGTATTTTTGAGCAAGGAGGAATACTATATATTCTATGTTTTATCCTTCATTTTCCTTGGAATAATTTCAAACAGGTACTACCAAAACTACAAGAAGAACAAAAAGAAGGAAACTGCAATGCTTGCAGCCAGCTTTGCAGTCATTACACTAAGCCAGGTTCCTTTTATACTGGTTAGCTTTACAAAGCATTTGTATGTTGTAGGAGAAGCAATGCAGCTTATAGGCTATATTATTTTGCTTGTTACTTTTGTATCGGTGCTGAAACATGGGAGGGAAAAGGACAAGAAGCGACATAATAGGTGATATGCTTTCCTCGATAATTGAAAGAGGGGGCCAAATAAAGCCAACTCATTTGATGTACAAGTCTAATATGTCGCATGGCCAGATGAAGGTTTATCTTAATGATTTGATAGCCAAAGAACTTATAAAAAAAGTCAAAAGAGGCGATCATGATTATGTCGTAATAACAGACAACGGCTATGAGTTTATTCAAAAATTAAGGGAGATAAAGGAGTTTGAGAAGGCTTTTGGATTGTAAGATGCATTCAAAGCAAAAATATATATAAATAATCGAGAAACAACTAGTTCTATGGAAGTTGATAGGAAGGTTATAGAGAAGGTTGCAGAAACAGCAAGGCTAAAGCTTACAGAGGAGGAAATAAAAAAGTTTCTGCCTCAATTGAAAGAGGCTTTGGAATTCTTTTCGCAGCTGCAGGAAGTCAACACAGAGGGGGTGAAGCCTAGCTTCCAGCCTGTTGAAATAAAAAATGTCATGAGAGAGGATGCTGAAAAACAGTGCCTTTCACAGGATGATGCACTGTCTTTAACAGAGCACAAGAAAGACGGCTATTTCAAGGGGCCGAGGGCTGTATGAAAAGGGTAATTATCTTGGCATTATTGCTGGCTATAAGTTTGGCTGCTTGCAAAAATGAAACAACCAAAGAGGCAGAAACAAAAATGAAAATCGCTGTAATCGAAACAGACAAGGGAGTTATAAAAGCTGAATTGTACACCGACAAAGCGCCGATCACGACAAAAAATTTCATTGAGCTGGCAAATTCAGGATTTTACAATGGATTAACTTTTCACAGGGTTGAGCCCGGATTTGTTGTGCAGGGCGGCGATCCAAAAGGAGACGGCACAGGGGGCTCTGAAAATACTATTCCTCTTGAAATAGTCCCTGAGCTTAAGCACGTTAAGGGAGCACTTGGAATGGCCAGATCCCAAGATTCAAACAGCGCAAGTTCGCAATTCTACATAACTTTAGCGCCTACTCCATTTTTAGACGGGAACTACGCTGTATTTGGTAAAATAATTGAGGGAATGAAAATAGTTGAGCAAATAAATGTTGGCGACAAAATGGAAAAATTATACACTATTGAAAAATGATTGGTTGTCTTGAATTCATTGAAAAAGTCAGGAAAAATGAAACTGATATAGTCGAGCATACAGAAAAAGTTATAGAGGAGTGCAAGGAAATAAACAAGGAATATAACTACTTTAACACAATTTCTGATGGATTGGCTTTGGAGCAGGCAAAGCAAATAAAAAAACTCATTAAAAATAAGGATAAAAATATCAAAAACAAGAGATTATTGGGAGTTGCCATTTCAGTTAAGGATTCAATCTGCGTAAAGGATGTTGAGAGCACTGCCGGCTCAAGAATTCTAAGGGGCTACAGGCCTTTGTTCAATGCAACTGTAATTGAAAAAGTGATAAATGAAGGCGGCATAATAATAGGAAAAACTTCTCAGGATGAGTTTGGCTTTGGAAGTTTTTCTGTTAATGTTGGCATGGGTTTTAAAATTTCAAAGAATCCAATAGATAAGGAAAGAAGCTGTGGCGGCTCAAGTGGAGGAGCAGCAGGAATTGCGAAAAAAGCAGAATTTCCACATATTGCGTTAGGAGAAAGCACAGGCGGCTCAATTGCAGCTCCTTCTTCATTTTGTGATGTTTTTGGATTATGCCCGACATATGGAAGGAATTCAAGATATGGATTGATTGATTTCGGAAATTCTCTTGATAAGATAGGCCCTATAGGAAAGACCTGTTATGAAACTGCTTTGTTACAGGAAGTGATTGCAGGACACGACCTACATGATAGCACTTCACTAAATGCACAAGTTGATGATTATACCAACCTTTTAGAACAGCCAGTAAAAGGAATGAAAATTGGCATAATAAAAGAAGCGTTCGGAGAAGGTGTTGCAAAAGAAGTAGAGAAAAAAGTGTATAGTGGAATAGAAGTTCTTCAGGATGAAGGCGCAAAAGCAGAAGAAGTATCTTTGGAATTGCCGATAAAATATGGAATTGCAACTTATTATATGATTGCAGCATCTGAAGCTTCAACTAACTTGGCAAAATACTGCGGTATGAGGTATGGCGCTGCGGAAAAGCTTGAAGGAAGCTTTAACGATTATTTCACCAAAGTAAGAAGCGCTAATTTTGGGGACGAGGCAAAAAGAAGAGTCATAATGGGGACTTTTGCCAGAATGTCCGGGTTTAGAGACGCTTATTACATCAAGGCAATGAAAGTCAGGACTCTGATAACAAATGAATACAAAAAAGCCTTCAAGAAATTTGATGCCTTGGTAAGCCCCGCTGTTCCAATATTGCCGCCTAAGTTTTCTGAAATAGAAAAATTGACTCCTCTGCAGAATTACATGGCTGATATAATGCTTGTAAGCCCTAATATATGCGGATTGCCGCATTTAAGCGTTCCTGTTGGATACGAAAAAAATCTTCCTGTGGGTATGCTGCTAACAGGAGACCATCTGCAGGAAGGGAAATTATTGCAGCTTGGAGGTGTGTTTGAGAGAATATAGACTATAATAAAACAATAAAACGAAAAGTTTATATACTAATTTAGTATTCTAGAGTACTTATATAATACCATGAAATACCAAAAAAGTATGTTAAAAATTTATGAAAAACTTGTAAAACAACCCTTAAAGGAGTTTATAATAGAGGGAATCATAAAAGAAACTAAAGTTGGTAGAACTTCTGGTTTCGATGCAATAAAATGGCTAGAGAAAAAGAAACTAATAGAAATTACGCCAACAGGAAAGCAAAAATCAATTAGATTGATATTAAATGAAACGGCCATAAATTTTAAGTTTTTTTTAGATTCACTTGAAATTAAAAATTTGAGTAGCAACTTACTTTTTCTAATAAATTTATTTGTGCATTTAACATCTAAGCGTACCGTATATAAATATGTTGAGAGTATATTGCTCTTTGGTTCTGCTGTATATTCAAAAGACCCCAACGATATAGATTTGCTTATAGTTTGCAGAAAACTCCCTGATAAAGAAGAGGATTTTAAACACGTTAGAAGAATAATAGAAAATATATGCGACATTCCAATCAATCTTCATTTTAGTATCGAAACAGACATATATAATATATTCGAAAAATTGGCGATTTATAATAGAAGCTATTCAATAGACTTGTTAAAGTATAACGATAAATCCCTGAGATTAAAAAATGAGTATATAGAAGCATTATACAATGTCAATTCTATTATAAATAACATAAATGATAACGAACTATTGCCGCAGTTATTTTATATACTAATAACTAATCTTGCATATTGTAATTGCTGGTTAGAAAACAAAATAAACATTAATAAAGAGGAGGCTATTGAGTTATTCAAAAATAAATATATAAATAAAATAAAGAATTTTGAGAAATTAAGCAACATAGATAAATTCAATATTTTTAAAAAAATAACAAATGAAATTGGACAAAAAATATTCGCTTAGTTGGGAAGAGGACTGGAAAAGAGCAAAAGATTTTTTAAAGGCTGCTGAAAATAATTTCAATATAGACGATTATAAAACAGCAGCAAATCGTGCATATTTTTCAGCAGAGCGCGCTATTATTGCTGCTTTGAAATTTAATTCTCTGCCTGTTTCAAAAAATCACAAAAACATTTGGACATATTCAAAGTTATTGGTTTTGAAAATTGATATTTTTAGTTTGTTAAGGGAATTATATGATATGAGATTACAAGCAGACTATGGTAACGTTTCCAATATAATAGAACTTAGTAAAGATAATTTAAATATGCAATTATCAAAAGTAAGAGACTTATTAAAAGAAATTAATGATAAGTACAAACTAGAATAAAATATAGAGAATTTTGAAATATATCAATTTTGTCAAAATTCTCTAAGAGAACTTTGAATCAAATATATAAAACTAATGGATTATTCAAAGTTCTCTATAAAATATTATTAAAATGAACAACCAAAAATTTGACGACAGGCTTATTAAAATATTAGAAAAAGAAGTCTTAAAAGAAAAGTGGAAAAAGAAAGCAAGAATAGCAGGATTAGTCATCGGAAAAAGAACAAGCAAAAAGGGAAGTTTCGTGTTTACTGTGAAAACGCAGAAATCCGAATATGACATAATTGTTCCAGAACATAGAAAGGAAGAATTCAAGACAGCAGACAAAATAAATGAAGGCGACATCATAAAGGCCATAGGCGAGAAGCAGGCAACTGGAATTATTTTTTGCGAGAGGCTGAAGAAAATGAGTAAAAGCAATTTTGACGAAAAACAGATGAAATTAGCTGGAAATTAAGATGAAAATAAAGATTGCTTTTGATGAATTGGTTAGCGCCTTTGAGCTATCAAATGTTAGTCATCATTATTTTATTGATACACAGGAAAACAAAATTATATATATAAATTCGGATGTTGAGGATAATGCTTCAGAAAAGCTTGAAAAGATGGAAGGTGAAAGATATATCTTTATACCGCCACGATTGCCAAAAGATGATTTTTTGGTTATGGAGCTATTTGTTTACGAGCTTGAAGAAACGGACTTTGAATTTGCGGAAAAATTTCAAAGAGCAATAGAAGGAAGAAAACCATTCAGAAATTTCAAAGCTTTGCTATTAGAGTACCCTGAAATCAGGGAAAGATGGTTTAAAAAATGAAAAACTTTACAAGCGACGTAATCATAGGATTAGAAATACACACAGAGCTCAACACAAAAACAAAACTCTTCTGCGGCTGCCCGACAAAAGGAAGCGAGGAGCCGAATACAAGAACCTGTCCTGTTTGCCTGGGGATGCCGGGCTCAAAGCCGGTTTTAAACAAGAAAGCTGTTGAGTTTGCGCTGAAATTATGCTTGGCATTAAATTGTGAAATTTCTCCTGAGCTTGTTTTCTCCAGAAAATCCTATTTCTATCCTGATATGGCTAAAAATTACCAGATAAGCCAGTATGAAATTCCTCTCGGAAAAAAAGGTAGATTAAGTTTAAGCGACGGAAAGGAAATTGGCATAACAAGAGTACATATGGAAGAAGACCCTGCTTCTTTAGTGCATCCTGCCGGAATGAAAGAATCTGCTTATGTTTTAGTTGACTACAACAGAAGCGGAAATCCTCTTGTTGAAATTGTGACAGAGCCGGATTTAGAAAGCCCAGATGAAGCAAGGGATTTCATGAAGCATTTGATAATAATTCTTGATTATCTTGAGATTTTTGATATAAATAACGGAATAATTAAAGCAGATGCAAATGTTTCTGTTAAAGAAAGTGGCTATTCAAGAGTTGAAATAAAAAATATAACTGGATTTAAGGAGATTGAAAGGGCTTTATTGTATGAAGTAAGCAGGCAGAAGGAAGAAGTAAAACATGGAAAAAATATTCATCAGGAAACTAGAGCATGGGATTCTGAAAAAGGAATAACTTTTTCTTTGAGAAAAAAAGAAACAGAAGAGGATTATGGATATATAATCGACACAGATTTGGTTGTTACAGAGATTACTGATAAATGGCTTAATGACATAAAGAAACACATGCCGGAATTGGCACAAGATAAAGTTAATAAGTTTATTGAGAAATATAAAATAAAAAAAGATGATGCTGAAGTACTGGCTTCGGACAGGCATCTGGCAGAAATGTTTGAGAAAGTATCCGAGAAAGTCGATGCAAATGTAGCTGCAAAATGGCTAAGAAGGGAGTTATTGAGGGTCTTAAATTATAATAAAAAGGAATTGCATGAAATTGAAATAAATGAAACGCATATAATTAACTTGCTTGAATTGGTTGAAAGCAAAAAAATAACAGATAACGTTGCGTCAAAAATACTTGAAAAATTGATTGAAAAGCCTTTTGACGTTAATGAATATGTAATAAAAGAAAAACTAGAAGCTGTTTCTGATGTTTCTGAATTAGAAAGATATTGCAAAGAAGCGATTGCAGAAAATCCAAAAGCGGTTGAGGATTATAAAAAAGGCGAAACAAAAGCCTTGAATTTTATTGTGGGCGCTGTGATGCACAAGTCAAAAGGAAAGGCAACTCCCAAGGAAGTAAATGAGATAATATTTAGATTAATCAAAAAATAGTTTTACAAATCCATCTCCAAAATCTTTTCAACTTCTTCTTTTACTCTTTTCTCGAAATCCGGAACTGTTTCGCCTTCCTGTTTTTCAGCTGACAATGCTTTCATCAACTCCTTTACCAAAGATTCTTCATTTTCAAGGGAAAGATTTTCCAATTTTATTTGGCCTAAATGCTCTTTAATCAAAAATGATTCGATGTCATCTACATTCTTTGCGTCTGTCTTTATTTCCTCAAATTCTTTTGAAGAAACTGCATGAGAGCTTTTCATAACAAAATATGCCGATTTCTCGTATAATCTTGCAAATATATCCTTAAAGTCTATATCAGATGGCTTGCCTGACTCCAAAATGCCTGCCAATCTTATAAGAACGATTGTATTATTCAGCTCCTTGTTCTTGAAATGAGTTAAAATTTCATTGTTTATTTGCTCTGGACTTTTATGGTCGCACTTGACATTCAATTTCTCAACATTATAAATCTGTATTGGCTCCCATCTCAATTTATTGTCTTCAACGATATAAAAGCCGCCTCTTTCCAACTTTTCAAGCTCTGCAAAGCTGTTTGGAAACAACGGTCCAGGATAAGCTATTATACCATAGCCATCAATCTGCTTGTCATCTACAATATGCACATGCCCGCCAGCATAATAATCAAAGCCCTTAGGCAGCAATGACAATGGCTGAGTTATTATATTTTCCATCTCTTTAGGCTTTAATTCATCAATTCCTGAATGAAATACAAAAATTTTGTAGCCATCCTCTTTTTCCAGATTATCAATTGATAATTTCTCATAATACAACCTTTCGAGTGTTCCTCTTTTACCGAGCATTCCTGTTATTTTTGCGCCTGTTTTTTTATCAACAGTAAAGCTGAGCTTTAATTTTCTATCTTCAACATTTCCCTTGAATACATTAATGAACAATCCGGCCTCTTCCAAAACATCAAGAATTGTTTTGCCGCTTGGGCTGTAGTCGTGGGAGCCTGGAACTATGTAAATAGAAATTCCCAAGTCTTTTAGCTGCTTGAGCTTGCTTACGACTGATTTTAAGTTGTCAAGTCTTGGAAAAGAAGTATTAAACAAGTCTCCTGCTATAACAAGAAAATCAACTTTTTCATTTATGCATTTGTCCACTGCTTTTATAAAAGCCAGTGTGCTCGTGTCCTTAAGCTTTGGGTCTCTCCAAGAGCCAATATGGCAATCTGCTAAATGGGCGAATTTCATAATTATGGTAATGCTGCATGTTTTTTAAAGTTATGTCAAAAACCACCAGCCAGAGACGGATGGCATGCTGCTATCGCAATGGTTATTCAGTGGTTTTTGAGCATGCTCGGAATTCCACTATAATATTGCGATCGAGTTTATGAGACCACCTAGCATAGCTAAGGTGGAATTCCGACATTTGAAAAGAATAGCTGGCATTTATAATTAAAACCTTTAGAATGCTATTTTCCCCTCTTCAAAACCGTAAAGTATATAAGCAACGTCGTTATTCTACTCGTCAAAACAACTAAAAAAGGTGATTAAATGGCAGAAGTAGTATGTAGATGTGGGGTAAAAAGACAAGCGGGATATCTATATTTTGTGAACAAGAACGGCGACTGCGCAAGAGTTCAAATGGCAAGAGCCGGCAAGAAGTCCAGCAAAAAGCAGGAAGTACTGCATAAATGCGGAATCAAGAGAAAAGCTGGCTACCTTTACTTTGTTGATAAGAAAGGAAATGTAGCAATGGCAAAGATGAACAGAGGCGGCAGGAAAAGGAAGAGAAGGTAAATTCTGATTCTTTATTTTTTTTATTTTTATTT
>CAZLGX010000041.1:0-8878 GCA_964559395.1 uncultured Methanosarcinales archaeon | reverse complement strand
TCTTCCTGCAAAATGCTCATCATTTCTGTAACTAAACTGCTCCAGTCAGGCGCTACATTTTTAGCATACCAATGCTCAAGTGTATTTAGATACAAGGAATAAGATGTGAGCCAATTTATAGACGGGAAATGCCTTCTTTGGGATAATTTTGCATCTAAGCCCCAAAACACTTTTGTAACTCGCAATGTGCTTTGTGTTACAGGTTCTGAAAAATCTCCGCCAGGAGGAGAGACAGCCCCAATAATGCTCACACTTCCTTCTTTTTTAGTGCCAAGAGGGATAGCTCTGCCGGATCTTTCATAAAACTGGGCAAGTCTTGTTGACAAATAAGCAGGATAGCCCTCTTCGCCCGGCATTTCCTCCAATCTCGAGGAAATTTCTCTCATTGCTTCTGCCCATCTGGAAGTTGAATCTGCCATTAAGGCAACTGAATAACCCATATCCCTAAAATATTCTGCAATTGTTACACCAGTATAAATGCTAGCTTCTCTCGCTGCTACTGGCATATTCGACGTATTAGCTATAAGCACAGTCCTGTTCATAAGCGGCTTGCCTGTTCTTGGATCAACCAGTTCAGGAAATTCAGTTAAGACTTCTGTCATTTCATTTCCTCGCTCGCCACACCCCACATAAACAATAATATCAGCATCTGACCATTTTGCAAGGCTTTGCTGGGTAACTGTATTATGAAGAATCATTGGGAAATTTCCACCAATGAAATTGTGGGTTAATGGTACAGTTATATCATAGACACAACACTCTTTCTTAATCAATTTTGTTTTTGTTATTATATCTTTGAAAACACCTTGCATTTCTGATTTTAGAATGTGCAAGTGACCATTAATTTCTATTGAAGAATCTACTTCGATACAACCTTTATTTACATCTTTTACAGAATAATCATTCATAGTTGGCGATAAAATATAGTCCCCAACATTTAATTTCCAAGCTTCGGTTTCTTCTATTCCATGAGGGGAAATTTTGAATAGCTTGTGGATTGGTGTTAATGTTGCTTCTCTTCCAGAACTAGTTTTAATCTTAATAAGTAAATTTGTTTTTCCTTTGTAGATATGCGTAGCTGTTCCATCTGCAATATTTCTTCCATTAAATGTTTTTATTCTTATTGGAGTTTCTAATTTGACTAACTTTTCATTTTTATTTGATTCAATAATCTTATTATTTTTATTATTAGAACATTCATTATACAAATCTTCAATTCTAATCAAATTATCATTTACAAAAATCAAAGTATCTCCTGTAACGCATTTTCCTGATCCAAACGGCCCTGGAATTGCTGCAACCCCGCCTTTTGCCAGTGGAAACAAAGCATCAAAAATTCTCTGGCCGGTTATCAAAGGGGCTTCTGGCTTTAATTTAGAAGAGACTGGTCTTGCAACCCTTACAGGCCAATTGTGCTTTAATCTCAATTCAAATCCATTATCCAATTTCCCTATAAACTCATTCACTGTGAATTTTCCTGATTTTATGTCTGCAATCCTCCCTTTTTGATTTGGAGGCACTAAGATTTTGTGCATAATGCCGGGGCTTTCCTCCACCTCCCCCAATATGCTGCCTCCTGACACTTCTTCTCCTTTTTTTGCAATGGATTTGAAGTCCCATTTTTTTTCAGAATCCAGGCCTGGCGCATCAACGCCTCTTTTGATGAAGTTGCCCATTTGCTTGATTAGAACTGGCAATGGCCTTTGTATGCCATCATAAATGGAGCCAAGCATTCCCGGCCCCAGCTCAACCTTCAATGGCTCGCCTGTGTTTACGACCGGCTCGCCGGGCTTTATGCCGGAAGTGTCCTCATAGACCTGGATAATGACTTTGTCTCCCTCGACTTGTATGACTTCGCCCATCAGCTTTTCATTTCCAACCCTGCAGACATCGTACATTCTCGGCTTGATGCCTTTGGCTACTACAACAGGCCCTGCAATCCTGTATAATACTCCTTTTTCTCCGCTCATTTCCACAAGTCCACTCCAACAGATTTTTTAATCAGCCTTTTTAAGCTGTCCTGCTCAACTCTTGTTGAGACTGGAATAAAAACCGGATCAACTGATGCTTCTATCTCAAGCCTTTGTTGCAGCTCAAGGTTTTCCATGATTTTTTCGTCAACAACAATAATGCCAAAATCTTTTCTTGATTTTAAATTTTTTAGTTCGTTAAAAGGATTTTTTTCTATTTCTAATGTGTCCCTTATTCCAGCTAACTGAAAACCTACGATAAATTCGTTTGAGCCTACTGCTGCTATTTTTACCATTTTAATTTTTATATTTTATTTTTTATTTATTATATTATTTTTTTAATTAATTTCTATTCATATATCAACTGACTCTCGATAAACTGCTCGCTTAAGCCCAGCTGTTTTCCTTTCACAAGCAATTTCAAATTCCTTACTTCAATGTCTTTCGCAAACATATAGCCCAATATCACATCAATTGACAATGGGTGCTGGTGCATGAATAAAATTGAGCGCTTAAGCAGGTGCTTGTAAAGCTCTATTTCAAGCATTATCAATGAATTTGTCTTTTTGAAATATTCTATGCCTTTTGAGATTGTGTTTCTGTATTCTGTTCTCTGGAATGCCTTTGAAAGCTGCTCCAAGTCATCAGTCGCTGCAAACTGCATTATTTTTGCATCTTCTGCCTTATCGCCCGACAAAATAAGGAAGTTCTTTATCACCTCTTTCTTGAACTGCGCTTTTTTTAATCTAAGAAGCGTCAGCAAATTTAAAATTTCGACCTCTTTCAGCAGGAAATCCCTGAACAAAGCGCCTTCTTTTGGCAAAGCACTTGAAAACTTGATTAAATTTGAATAATAAAATTGATCTAGTATATTTTCAATTTCAACTAAGCTTCTTTTTTCATTAAACGCCTTTAATGCATTTTTGAACAGTGAGAACCCCATAATTTTATTATTCTTTAAGATTTCCACCACTGATTCCCTCTTTAAAAGAGAGACAAGAAAATCATAGCTTAAAGTGCCTGCTCCTGTTATTGATTTTGAGATTGTTTTTTCATCTGTATTGGTAAATCTGCCCCTCAGTATTGTTTTCAAGTCATCTATGTCCTTTCTTTTTGCATACTCCTTAATCAGCAAAGCCAGCTCCGGAGAGGAGATTCTTATTAGTTTCTTGAAAGATTCTGCAAGACTCCTGTTTAATGCCAATTCGAGCAAATCTGTTCCTGAATACTGAGTGGCTAACTCATTAATTTCTTTCCTGTAATGAGATTCTTGGAGGAATTTTGCAATTTCATTGAATGACATCTTAATCATTTTAATATAATGGTCTCTTTTGAAAAGCAAAGCCCTCATTACAACAGTCCTTACATAGGTGTAAGGGTAAAATCCGAGCTTTATCTTTTCCGGCTCTTCCATTTGAAGTTTTTGCATTGCCATCTAACCAAATAATAATTTGTTTACTTCCTGTAATTCTGTATCCTTGATACTCTCAAGCATTGTCTCGAAGCTATAGTCAAGCCTTATAGTTTTGCCTTTGTTCTCGGCTATTATGCCACCGGATATATCTGCTGAATTAACAGTAAAGCCCTTGACGAATTTTACGTCTTTTTTGCTGCAGTACACATAAGCAATTTCAAGCTCTTTGCCTGCATTTTGCAGCAGTTTTTTCACGTAAGCCTCTCTTTTGTTATCGTCAATTGCCTCCAGTTTTTTTTTAACTTCTGCAAAGACGTTTTCAATAACGTGTTTCTTGGCTTCCAGAATCATTTTTTTGCATTCCATCTCAGCTGCGACCAATGCCTGTCTTTTGGCTGTTTCTGCTGATTTTTTTGTCTCTGCATCACTTTTCACCTTTAGTTCCTCTATTTTAGCCTCTGTTTCTTTGGCTATTTTATTGGCTTCTTTCCTAGCTTCAGCAATCAGAGCAGACTCCTGCTGCTTTGCATTCCTAATTATTTCTTCCTTAACCGCTTCAAGCCCCATTTTTCATCCATTTACACTAATAGATTATGCTGACTAGTATTTTAGTGTCAATAGCAGTATGGCAATCACAAACCCGAAGATGACTAAGGTTTCGGGAATAACTGTAAGCACAAGGCCCTTACCGAACAATTCTTCCTTTTCTGCCATTGCACCTACTGCTGCCACGCCAATTTCCTTCTCAGCCCATGCTGCTGCTATAGCACTTAAGCCTATTGCTAATCCAGCTCCAAGTGCTATCAATCCGCTTGTAAATTCCGCCATTTTCTACCTCCGTTATTGTATTTGACTATTTTATTCTTCCTTTGTACCAAAAGGTTTGTATTTTTCAGCTCCTCCATAAAAAAATTTTGAAAAAAATTCTACGTAATGGAGTCGTAAAGAGTGCAAAAAGCTTCCTAACAAGCCAAGCATTATGTTGATTATGTGACCTATTATTAAAATTAAGATTCCAACCAGCACAAATAACCCACCTTGATGGAAAAATTCTGTCGCTGAATCGTTTATTATGACTGCGAGAGTAACAGACGACAATCCAATTGCCATAAGTCGAACATAAGACAGTATATTTGTAAATATTTTGGGTATTTCCACTGGAGCTATTATGCCTTCTGCTTTAATCAGCATCAAAATAGATGCGCCTAAGAATAATACTCCAACAAAAGGTGATAATAAGATTTTTTTAAAATATGATAGGACAAGTAACGCAAATCCTATCTCTAAAATTATCCAGCTTGCCTTAGCATAAACTGCATGTACAAGCCCATGAGATTTCCATTCATTTATAAAACCAATAATTAAACCGAGATTTACATGAATAATTCCGATTGCTATGGCTATAAACATTAACTTGAACATCTCATGCTCCCTGCTCACAGAAGGATGATAAATTTCAAACCCAAAAAACTCTCCGAATAAAAAACCAAAAAGGATTGATACAAAAGAAGCAACCATCAAAATATTAAAGAAATTTCTGGCTTTAGGCATTTTTTTCTTTAACAGCCAAAAAAAGGCCAGACTCAACAAGCCGTAGCCTATGTCGCCAAGCATGATGCCGAAGAAAATCGGGAATGTAAGAAAAACAAAGAATGTTGGATCAATTTCCTTATAAGCGGGGGTGCTATACAAATCCAAGAAAAACTCAAATGATTTTGCAAGCTTTGGATTTTTCAGCTTTACAGGCACTTTGTCTTTATTCTTAGCAGGCCCGAACTGTATATAGATGTTGCCTTTGCCTGCTTTATTTAATTTTTCAATTGAGTTATGCAAATCATCTGCCGGAATCCATCCCTTGATCAAGAAGCTTGACTGGGTTTCTGCAAATTTCAAGGGAGCTTCTGCCTTTTCAAGCTGCTCTGTCAAAAAGTTCTCAGCTGCAATTAAGAAACCTTTGTTTTGCTGTGCAAGCATGTTAATCTTCCTTTTAAGCTCTTCTTGGGATTTTTTAAGTTTTTGGGATTCTTGCTCTATCTTACTCAGATTCTGTGCGGCTGTCCCTTTTAGGCTTTGTATATTAACAAAATTTACCTGAGTGAAATTGTTTTTTTTTAAGATTAATTCTGCATTATCATTTGTTTTTCTATCAACAAACATTACAATAAAGTTTCTTTTTTCGGCAATAGAATTTATAAGTATGAAATTCTTTGTTATCAAAGATAGTTGAACTTTTATGTTAGCAATATTGTCTTCATTTTTTACATAGCCGCCAAAATAAGCCAGTGATTTGTAAGAAGTTAAATATTCGAGAGGCATATTGATATTTTCTAAAATTTCTAATTCTTGCTTTATTGGCTCGTTTCTTGAAATCATAAATTCTATATTTTTCAGCTCATCGATATGTTTGTTTAATTCGTCACTTATCTTTTTTGTTGATTGTTCTATATCCAATAGTCCTTTCTTAAGCTCGAATTTATTGTTTTCTTTTCTTATGTTCAGTGCGGAAATCAGCGCCCTTATCTTGACTAGGATTTCTGAAAGCTTGCTTGCTTCCTCCAACGGTGTCCCAATATCCGCCAATTCGCTCTTTGAATGTTCTACAATATGGAGAACTCTTAAGCTGTGGAGCTCTTTTATTACATCTTCCTGCGCATTCTTATGTCCTGTTATTATGACACTGCTCATATCGTAAGGCTTTAGCATTCTAAATCATCTCTTCAAACTTTTTAAGCAAAAAATTGACAGCTTTTGGGACATTTTTTTCGGATTTTGCCTTTATCTGTTTTGCTGACAACTTGCCTTCCGCTAATTTTTCTTCGCTAAGCAATCTGGCTTTATCTCTGAATTCCATTATCTTTTTTTCCTTGGTTTTCCTTAGCTCATCTTCACGCGCAAGAATAAGCTTTGAGGCATTTGCTTTTGCATCCTGGGTTATGGAATCTTTTTGCAGTTTTGCCCTTTCCACTATTTCGTCAGCCTTTTTTTCAGCTTCCTTTATTTCGGCTAATATGGCTGCTTCTGGATTTTGACTTTCTGCTTCAGTTTCTAAATGACCCATAAATATCCTCTTTGTAATCGTGATAAAAAAATTTAATACTCAATGAAAAGTACCAATATATTATCTATATAAGGCATCTGTTATAAATTTTTTGGATTTCTTATTTGAGTGGCTTCTCTTGTATGAGGTATATAAAAGTTTTTATTATTTAACTTGTTAGATCATTCAAGTTTATCTGTCAAATCCTCCCTGACTTGAGCATCAAGTTTTCTGGAGAATATTTCATCAAAATCCTTCTGAGACCAACCCAGTTCGTTTCGTGATATTTCGTAAGATACTTTTGGACATTCAGTATTTTCTTCACCAACGAGCAGATGATAAAGATCAATAACACAACATTCATATTCTATACCACATATAGAAACTCTTCCAGCACCATCCTCTATCAATAATTTTTTTGTCAAAAGGAATTGCCTGACAATACTATCATCTGTTGGTATATGCATCATATTCCGCGAATGTCTTCTGATAGCTGGATAAATTAGCTGTTGCTCCGGTATGTCTCTTTCTTCTTCCAGTCTTTCACCAGCCAGATAATATACTTTACCGCCTTGTCTTACATATCTTGCTATTTCCCTTGCTATTTTATTAAATAGTCTTTTGGTGACATTTCTTAATCCTATACAGGCTGTTTCAGTATGAACCACTACTAAAGCGCTCATTTAAATTAGAATTTGCATAAAGTTTTAAAATTTAACCATCCTTAAAAATAAAGCTTTTTAAAAGAAAATGATTTCTGTTTTGCTATGCGCCGGTAGCTCAGCTTGGATTCTCAAATTGAGCCAAATAGAGCGAGAGGTTCCTAACCTCTAGGCCGGGAGTTCGAATCTTCCCCGGCGCGTTTAGTATTTTCAGATAATTTATTTATTTTTCAATGAAGATTAAGAAAATAGTTAAATTTAAGATAATCATAATACAACCAAGTTTTGATCTGCCTCGCAAGCTGATGAGGAACCCATGGAGTAGTACTGCTTTTACGCAGTATGAAAAAAGTTATCTGAAGCTGAGAAAGCAGAAAATTATTAATGTTTAGAATATTGTATACCTTTTAATAATTTTTGTTAATCACATATACTTCAATGCCTTCTCCATAACAGGAATTATATTTTCAGCCTCATCCTTAAACATCCTTCCCAGCTTTGCAAAGCTCCATTCTCCATTTTGTGACATGTTCTCTCTTGATATTTGAAGTTTCTTTTCTCCGTCATTATATGAGAAAACACCGACTGTTATCCTTGATGTTTCAAATTGGATTGTTTCTGAGAATATCTCCTTGTCCAAGTTTTTATCAAATTTACTGAATGCCATTATTGTTTCACCAACTGCAAGAAATGTAGTTTATGTTTTAAATGTTTGGAAGAAGATCTGGAAATGCGGGTTAAGTTATACAATACGGCAAAAAGCTGCAGATAGCTAACGAAAAAAAGTTTTTTAGGAAGTTCCCAAAAAGCCTAGCTTTTCGATAACTTTAAATAAGCATCGTGGAACATTCCAGTGCATGCTAGATAAGAGGATTATCAGGAGAGAAATATCAGTCTTGCATTTTCTTTTGCTGCTAACCAGCAAGGTGTTGATTGGAGTAGGCATTGGCATGATAATAGCGACTCATTATTTCTATGCGCAGCCTTACTGGTATCTTGCAATAATAGCGGGCGCATTAATTCTTGCATTCACTCTGTATAACCTAATGAAAGCAGAGGTTAAAGAGGAAAAAGAATTGAGGAAAAAGGTTAAATAATCCGATTGAATCATTTCACATACCTCTTCAGCAGTTCCATTATCTTCTTTCCTTCAACCTTGCCCCTGTGCTTTTGCATGACCAAGCCCATGTAGGCGCTTATGCTTAATCCGTGCTTTTCTTGAATTAGTTTTTTAATTTCTTTTTCCAATTCTTCGTCAGAAACAGCTTCAAAATGGCTTAAATCAATTTTCTCATTTTTTATTTTTTTAATAAGCAGGTCTATAACGGCATCTTTTGCTATTTTGCCTTCATTAAGATAATTCAAAACTTCCTCAAAATCGTTGTTGGTTAATTTTGATGAATCCAGATTAAACCTTGCCTTGATTTCCTTTGGAGTATTTACTAATGTGCTTGCTATAGTCAATGGCTCTACATTCTTGAATTTCTTGGCGAATGCCTCAAAATTTCCATCATCGATAAGCTCTTTTGCCAATTGATGAGGCAGCTTGTATTTTTTCTCCAAATCCTCAACTTTATGCGCTATTAATTTTGGCAGCTCTTTTTTTAATTTTTCAAGAGAAGATTTTTCTATTTTGACGGGAAGCACATCAGTTTCCGGATATAATCTTGCTGCCCCTGGCAGCGGCCTAAGAAATGATGTTGTAAAGTCTGGCTCTGCTTTTCTGACTTCTTTGTTTAGTTTTTTTCCCTGTTTTATTGAATCAAGCTGCCTTTTGACCTCAAATTCAATTACT
>CAZLGX010000040.1:0-8905 GCA_964559395.1 uncultured Methanosarcinales archaeon | reverse complement strand
CACGTCTATGACTTATCAATAGAAGGCACCAGGAATTTTATAGCTAATGATATAGTAGCGCATAATACTTACCTTGCAACAAGTTCTGGAAATGTCGGCATCGGCACAACATCTCCAAACAAAAAGCTTGAAGTCAATATAACAACTGCATCTGACGGAATTGCAACAAACGGTACATTATATGCACCAGTTATAAATACTACAAGGTCAGATAATTTGACAATCAGCTCGGCAAATGGAAGCGTAATAATAATATTGGGATAAAGGAATTTTCTATCTTATCGTAAATTGCGGTAATTAGTTTAATATGTCGAAAATATAGTAAATTAATTAAATAAATCGCTATATTTTCGAGCATGCTCAAAAACCACTGAATAACATTTGCGTTGGCAGCATGCTACCAATCTTTGATTTGTGGTTTTTGACAAATAGCCGCAATTTGCGAGATAGACAATTGCGTGAAAATATAATAAATCAACGCAATTGTCTATACAATTAAAAAATGATAAATCTCTTTACTGCAAATCAACGGCATTCACAACACTGTCTGCATTGTAGTCATAAATAATCAGCTTGGTTTTATATCTCAATAAGAAATCGCCAACTTTTGCGTTTGCATAGACATCTGGAAATTGCTGTTTCAAAGTGTTTAAAGAAGGCTCATCGAGCTGGCCGCCAATTGGCTGCTCGTACTGTAAGCCTTTAAGCTCAGGATGCTTATTGAGCTTAGCAAAGAAATTTTCTGGAACTTGACCCTGAGGCTGCTGCAAAGCAACTGCCCCCCTTATTTGATCTTTCTCATAGGCATAAACAACAATCCTGTCTGTGTACTGCACTAAAAAATTTCCTATGTATGATGTGTCAAGGCCGCTTATTTGAGTTTGCAAATTTGCAAAATTATTGTTGTTTATCTGGATGATATTCAGAGGGGCTACTCCGACATAGGCTTTCATTTCAGCATGCGCAGTCAGTTTCTTAAGAAAATCACTTGTATTTATTGTATTTGGTAAAATGGCTTTCTTGAGCTGCACAACATACACAAGAGTCATAGTGCTGACTACGAGAGAGATTATGATGAAAGTTATAAGGGCATAATGAAAAGATGACCTCTCATGAATATTTGGCTTGTATGTGTAACTTGAAGAGCCGATTCCTAACTTAACATCTCTCGCCATAAATCATATGAAAAAGAGATTGTATTTAAATTTTCCGTTTTACCTTTACCATATTATGATAATTAGCTATAAATATAAGTTGTGCTAATGGTTTATTAAAAAGCTAAAAAGAGCGCATTTTGATGAAAAAGACAATTTTGACGGCTATATCCTTATTTTTAGTCCTGTCAACACTCGCGCTTGCAGCACAAATAAACAGCACGAGCTACAAGCAGAATGTTATTGTATCAACCGCAGGGGAAAACGTATCGGGCACTTCCTACAAGATGGGCATAGCAATGGGCATAATAGCAAAGGTCATAAATTCAACATCCTACATAAACAGGCTTGGCTTCTTTCATACATGGTTGTTGGCAAACGGTCAATCCTGCACTGCGAATAATCAATGTGAAGGCGGCTATTGCTGCAGTAATACTTGCCAAAGCACCGCATGTCCAAGCCCAGGCGAAGAGAGGGCTGGCGGCGGGGGCGGTGCAGCTGCTGGGGGCGGAGGGGGAGGTGGAGGAAGAGTGCCATTGCCTTTGGAGCCCAAGGAAGAGAAAGTAAAGGAATTTAGCGTAAGTCCAAGTTCTATAAAGGAGCAGGTAGTATTAGGTGCTGCTAAAGTAAAGACAATTGTTATAAGAAATACCGGCGATGATGAATTAAATTTTGATTTAGAAGTCTTAACCATAAGTGATTTTGTCTTCTTATCTGACAGCGGCTTTAGTTTACAGCCGGGCGAAGAAAAAATAGTTGAGCTTAATATAATAGGCAAGAAATTGGGCTCTTACCCGGGAGAATTAATAGTTTCTGCAGAAGGAATAGAGAAGTCTGTAATTTTGATAATCGAAGTAGAGACAGAGCAGGTGTTATTTGATGCTAAGATGGATGTGCCGCTTCCTTACAAGCAGGTTAAAGCTGGAGATGATTTAAAAATACAGATTACATTATTAAGTGTAGGCCCGCCAAGAAAGGTGGATGTTACAGCTACTTATTTAATCAAAGACAAAAGAGGAAATGTTGTATATGAGTCATCAGAGACTTTTGCTGTAGAAAAACAAACCTCATATGTCAAGTCTTTCAAAGTGCCAGAGTATCTTGAGCCAGGCGACTATCTTGCAATTGTGGAAGTCAGGTACGAAAATTCATTTGCAGTTTCAAGTGAAATATTCAGAGTGATTTCAAAAAAATCTGCTCTGCAGGAGATTGCAAAATCCAATGCATTATCGATTATATTGATTATTTCCATTGGGTTTGTGTTCTTGTTCGTGTATTTGATTGCGCCGCGCAGTAAAATCTTCAAAAAATAATGAAACGAAGGGGCAAGAAATAATCGAAATATATTTAAACCTACGAATTTGAGTTCTGTTGTTGCTGTTACACTACATGTCGAAAATCAGAGATTTTCGATCATTCGAAAACCTCAAAGGTTTTCAATAAAAAAGAGGTGGATTTATGCTTTATTTAGGTTTATTGTCAGTTGCTTCTTTAATTTCGGGGTGAACGTTTTTGGTATTCAAAAGATACATTAAAAGGCATGGCAGAAAACTTGGACCTTATTATTATGAGAATGTCAGAGTCAAGGATGGTAGGGTAAAATCAGTTTATGTCGGCACTAACCCGCAGCATCATACAAAGCATAAAATAAGAAAGCCGTTGTTTTTCCTGATACTCGTACTAGTTTTGATATTGATATTGGGAGGCTCTTTATTTTTCATTAAAAATAAGTCTTATATTATCAAGACAGTGAAAACTGAAGAGCCTGATTTTGAAGTAGACCAGATACTGCTGAAGGTTCTTGTAAGGCAGAATGAATTCATAGAAAAGCAGCTAAGAGTAATGAATATAGGCAATGAGCCATCTTCGATAAGCGCTGATGTACATGACATATCTGAATTGGTAAATGCAGACTCCAAGTTGTTCACAATAAAGCCCGGACAGACAAAAATCTTGCTTTTGAATTTCTCGTCATTTATAGCAGCCGAAAAAATAGAGCAGCAGCCAGGGGTGTATGTAGGCAAATTGGCTGTTAAATCGGAAAAAGCCTCAAGGGAAATCCCGATTGTTATTGAGATCGAAACGAAAAATGTGCTTTTTGACATGAATCTCAATCCTGTTGCGATTGAAAGGAGAGTAAAGCAAGGAACTGACACTACAATTGAAGTAAGGATGTTTAATCTGGAAAGCATTGAATCCCAAAATGTTGATGTTGAGTACTTTGTAAAAGACATGAACGGCAATACAATAATCACAGAAAGCGAGACTGTTGTAGTAAAAACCCAAGCTTCATTTTTCAAAACTATTTCCATACCGAAAAACCTGAAGCCAGGACCTTATGTTTTTGCTGCAGTGTCAAAATTTGGAAACTCAATCGGAACTTCAAGCTACCTATTTGAGGTTGTCGGGCCAGAAGAGGTCAGCTTTGTGCAGTTCTGCAAAAACAGCGTACTGTGCCTCGGATTGTCAGTAACTATGCTGCTGCTGTTATTCGCACTAATGGCTTACTTTTATTTCTTCATTGGGGCATACCTTTACGAAAAAATAACTGGAATTGACACCATACCTACCAAGAAAACACCAAGGAAAGAGGAAGAAATTACCGAGCGAAAAGCAGAGATAGTCGAGGAAGAAAAGCCAAGTTTGCTTGAAAAATTAAGGGCAAAGGCAGCTAAGTGGAATAAATCAAGGGAAAGAAAGCGAAGGGAGAGAGAAGTTACTGAAAGACGAAAAGAAATACAGCGGCTTGCTGAAGAAAGAAGAATACAGATTGAGCTTGAAAGAAAGCAGGCAGATATAGAGAATAAGGCTCAGGAAGAGCTTAGGAGGCAGGCAGAGCTCAAACGAAAAAAGGAGCTAGAATTGCTAGAGCGGGAGAAACAACAAGCCGAGCTTAGGAAAATAAAAGAAAGGCAAGCAGGAACAAGGAAAGCAGA
Organism: uncultured Methanosarcinales archaeon; assembly: GCA_964559395.1. Lineage (GTDB taxonomy): Archaea > Nanobdellota > Nanobdellia > Woesearchaeales > GW2011-AR4. The sequence continues at coordinate 4,815 of CAZLGX010000040.1, read as the reverse complement.
AAGGCAAAAGCAGTGGAATCAGAAGAAGAAGCGACTAATTGGGCTATTGCGTGATGTCGGACTTTACAAGACTCGTAAAGAGAGAAAGCAGATTGAACTTCAGAAAAAGAAAGAAAGGCAGGATAAAGAGAGGCAAAGGCAGGAGGAGTTGAAAAGGCAAGAAGAGGTTCAAAGGAAAAAAAGTGATGAAGAAAAGCGCAAGAGAGAGGAGGAGACAAGAAAGCTTATAGAATTAAATGAAAAGGTAGAGCTAGAACGGAAAAAGAAACATGAAGAATTGCAAAGACAAAGAGAATTAGGGCAGCAAAAAGCAGAAGAAGAGAGAAGAAAACAAAAAGAGGCTGAAGCAAAGAAAAGAGCAGAAGCCATAAAACAGAAACTGCTTGAGAGAAAAAAGAAGATAAGGGAATCGAAAAAACAAGTTAAGGGATTCTTCCATAATATAGGCTTGTACAAGACTTCTGAAGAGAAAAAACAAATTGCCCTGCAGAAAGAGAAAGAAAGGCAGGATAAAGAGAGGCAAAGGCAGGAGGAGTTGAAAAGGCAAGAAGAGGTTCAAAGGAAAAAAAGTGATGAAGAAAAGCGCAAGAGAGAGGAGGAGACAAGAAAGCTTATAGAATTAAATGAAAAGGTAGAGCTAGAACGGAAAAAGAAACATGAAGAATTGCAAAGACAAAGAGAATTAGGGCAGCAAAAAGCAGAAGAAGAGAGAAGAAAACAAAAAGAGGCTGAAGCAAAGAAAAGAGCAGAAGCCATAAAACAGAAACTGCTTGAGAGAAAAAAGAAGATAAGGGAATCGAAAAAACAAGTTAAGGGATTCTTCCATAATATAGGCTTGTACAAGACTTCTGAAGAGAAAAAACAAATTGCCCTGCAGAAAGAGAAAGAAAGGCAGGATAAAGAGAGGCAAAGGCAGGAGGAGGTCAAAAGACGGGAGGAAGAGATCAAGAGACAAGATGAGTTAAAAAGGCAAGAGGAGCTTCAAAAGGGAAAAGAGCGAAAGCTAAGGCAGGAGGAGGAGGAGAAAAGACAGAAAGAACTTGAAGAGAAGAGAAAACTTGATGAGAGGCTGCAAGAATTAGAAGAGCGGCGAAGAGAAGAGGAAAAGAAAAAACAGAAAGAGCTGGACCAAAGAAGGAGGATTGAAGAAGCTTTACAAAAAGAGCGCGAAAAAGAAAGGGCATGGCAGGAAGCCATGAAAAAGCAGGAAGAACTTAAAAAGCAGAGAGAACTTGAAAGGAGAAGAAAAGAACAGGAAGCAAATCAAAGGAAAATCGAAAGGAAAAGGTTTGAAAAAATAAAATCTCAAAAGCTTGAGCAGATTAGGCTGCTCGAATCAAAAATAAACTCCAACAGGCAAGACTACCAAAAATTGAATTCTGAATTAATCAAAATAGAAAAAGAAAAAATCAAAATAGCAGACAGCGCAAATTCCATAGACTCTAAGATAAGCCATATTGAGCAGGAAATAGCGTCAAAAACAAGGCAATATGAAGAGATGAAATTACAAAAGAATTCACTGCAAAGCGCATATAACAATGAAATTGATAATTTAAATAAAAAACAGAAGGAAGAGGACAAGTCCATTTGGGCAAGAAGAAAAGAGATTAAAGAAAAATTAGCGGAAAAGGAAAAAATTTTGATTGAGGGGATGCAAAAGGAGCTCGAAAAGATTGGCCAAAGCAAGAGAAAAGAAGTAGAGAAATGGAAAAGGCTCGAAATAAAGGCTAAGCTGAAGATGGAGGAGCAGAGTTTGTATGATGAGTTGAAAGGCAATGAAAAAATAGCCCAGGAAAGACAAAAAATTGAGCAAAAATTCAAGTACCAGATGAAGGAACTGAATGCTAAACAAAAAGAGATAAGAGAGATAATTGAGACATTAAGGGTTGAAAAAGAGCAGTCTGCGGCAAATAAGAACATTTTTCCAAAAAACCTTATAGAGATCGACACCAGATTGCAGAGAATTAAAAAGAAAATAAGCCAGATTGAAGATGAGCACAAGAGATTGCAAGCGGATTTAAGCAAAGATAAATTAGGGCTGTCAAAACATACCGGGGGCTTAATTAGTAACTTGGTTGCTAAGATAAAGGAAAGGGCAGAAAAAGCGAAAATAGAAAGAGTAGCAATGCTGGCAAAGCTTGAAATAGAAAGAAAAAAGAAAGAGAAGATGCTTGAAAAGCAGCGCCTGATAGAGGAAAAGCAGAAGCAGAAAGAAGAGGAAAGAAAAAGAAAAGAGGAAGATAAAAAGGCAAAGGAAGAGGATAAAAGGCTAGAAAAAGAGGAAAAATTAAGGCTTCAGGAGGAAAAGAAAAGACAGAAAACTCAAAATGAAGGGAGAGCAACGCCGATTGACGAATTGCTCGGACAAGAGCCAAAAGCAAAAGAAGAAAAGCCTAAAGATATTTTTGAGGAAAAAAGGGAAGGACATGAATTCCGTATCAAGGCGCAGAGCAAGAAGCTTGCGAAATGCCATCAGATGCTGGATAATGCAAGAGAATTCATCGGCAATAACAAAATCCAAGAGGCAAAGAAGCTGTACGTGGATGCAAGGAACATTTATCTAGAACTGGACTATCACGAAAAGAAGGAAGTTTATAACGAACTTATGGAACTGTACAACAGGCTGCTTACATGAATTCATTTCGTGGGCTTTCTGGCTTCTTTCTCCAGATCAACGCCCAATTCCTTAAGGCCTTTTATGTGCATCTGCATAAGCTGCTCAACAATCGACAAAATCTTGAGCATCTCTTCCCTTTCTTTGGCAAGGGTTGTAAGGGCGCCCTTATGAAAGCCGATCTGCTCGTCTTTGCCTGCTGTTTCTTTTTGCATTTCAGGAATTAAAAGACATCAGTATTTAAGGATTTCTGAAGTTTTAAGCAATTGATTGGGCATATAGACAATTCACTCAATATAAACATAAACATTTTTAAATGTCAAAAATTCCACTATTCTATATGAATAGTGGTTTACTATTATCGCCTAAAATCACGGAATTTTTGAGCATGCTCAAAAACCACTGATAAACTTTTGCGTCAGCAGCATGCTACCATTCTCTAAAGGGTGGTTTTTGACAAATCAATCAATTGCATTAGGCTATGACTAAAGTTTTAGGCATAGTAAAGGAAGGAAAACTTATACCTGAAGAATTATGGGTAAAGTTTGTAAACGGATTGGAGAATAGTTTTGATAATTTGGAGACCAATAAAGAAAGGGCGAAAAGAGAGCTAGCTGAAGCGGTTATAAATTCAATCAAGAAAAGAGTTGCGCCAAAATTCGGAATTTTATTTTCGGGTGGTATAGACAGTTCGCTGATAGCTTTTGTCTGCAAGCAATTAAAATGCAATTTCACATGCTACACTGTAGGAATTGAGAGTTCTGATGATGTTGCATGGGCAAAAAAAGTTGCAGATGAATACGAGCTTAATCTTAAGTTCAAATTGTTAAAGTTAGAAGAGCTTGAAATTTTAGTCCAAGATGTTATTAGAATACTAAATGAAGCTGACATTGTTAAGGTTAGCGTTGGCTCTGTCTTGTACTCTGCAGGAAAACTTGCTTTGGCTAATAATGATAATTTTCTTTTTGGAGGCTTGGGGAGCGAGGAGGTATTTGCAGGCTACCAAAGGCATGAGGATATTCTTAAAGGCAATAATTTTGAGGCTTTGCATAAGGAATGCTGGAATGGCCTGAAAAATATGTGGCAGAGGGATTTGGCTAGAGACTTTAAAATTGCAGAAGCGCTTGGTCTGTATTTGAGAACCCCATTTTTAGACAAAGACGTCATAAAAACAGCAATGAGCATTCATCCCATGTATAAGTTAGATAAAAGCAACAAAAAAATCATATTGAGGGAAGCAGCTGAACTTATAGGTCTGAAAAAAGAGTTTGCATGGCGAAAGAAGCAGGCTGCGCAGTACGGCAGCAATTTTATCAATGGGATTGAAAAATTGGCTAAAAAGAATGGATTTAAGTTTAAGAAGGATTATTTGTTAAGTTTGTTGAAATAGAATTTTAATATGTTTTATTTTATTTTTTAAAAATTTGAATAGGGGTTATTGAATTTTATTAATGAAAATTTCGTTATTGGAATGCGCCTATTGTAAAGCGCAAGTGGAATTAAAAGGATTAAGCACTATGCGCAATAAAATAAATTAATGAAATCATATAAAAATAATTTAAATCCGATCACTTCGTTCGCATAATTTAGTGCTCGGGCTCGCTGTTTGTACACACGCTCGCCCTCGCCTATTTATAACAATAAAATAATCAAAAACTAAAAATGCAATACAAATTCCACGCTTACGGGCATACTAATATTCTCAGTACTCACAAGATGACTTTGGAGTTCACGAAAGATTCTGAAGTGAGCAAAAAGGGTGATTGTATTGTTGGGGTCAAGGCAGATTTTGAGTTAAGCAAAATAAAAGAATTGATTAAAAAAAGCAGAAATAAAAAAATTACAATAACAATTGAAACGTCAGATAAAAAAATAAAAGAAATGCTAAAAGCTGAATTGAATCCCAGCTTCAATAATGACAAAGAATTAGTCATAAGAAAGTCAGATTTCGTTTCTGACAGGACACTTGCAAGAAGGGCAAATAAGGCTGCTTTTGAGTTAAAAAGAGATTTAATAGATTATTTGAAAGAAAAAGACAATAGAATAATCGTTATTGTTAAAAATAATTGATATTCTATCTTTTATATCAAGATTTTTATAAATTATATAAATCAAAAAGGATAGCTTTTTAAAAGGTTAAAACATCATAACTCATAAGGGGCTTTGAATTAGGTTCTTGAGAAGGAAAGAGGTGAAGAGTT
>CAZLGX010000039.1:0-8997 GCA_964559395.1 uncultured Methanosarcinales archaeon | reverse complement strand
TTCCTCAATTCCTTTGCCTTATCAATCCCAATATCCAGCATTTCATCTATATCTTCAGTTGTCAATGGAAAATCTCCGCCTTTCTGCAGTGCGCATAAAGTGCCATCTTCAAGAGATGCAACGGTAAGCCTTGCGTCAACGACTTTTTCTTCCTCAATGTCAGGGTCGACAATGAGCTTGCCGCCTATCTTTATCACAGTAACTGCAATCGGCTCTTTCTCAAGCTGCAATTTTTTGTCGGTTTTGTTTTTATAGTCAACTTTATCGCCGTCAAATGCAGGAAACCTTGTGTCTTTCAATGCAGCCAATGCAGCCAGCGAGGAAGCATCAAATAAATTGCCTGCGTCATTTATAGGGCATATGTCAATCACGACCATCCATATTTTTTCTTCCGGGGTTATGCACAATTTCTTGAAATCAAGCGCTTTGCTTTCCCTTATGCCCCTATCTACAACCCTTGCCAGCTCTATTGCCTGTATTCCGGGCGGACCTGGCTCAAACTCAGGGTTTGACAAGGGCAATAATTCAGCTCCAACTATTATAGTCCCTTCATTTGGGGTGTCTGGATAAGGCTCGCCTACTTCCAGTTTGACGCCAACGATGACGTCTGTCTCTCCAATTTTGACTCTTGCAGACCCTTCAGCAGTTTTTACAACACTATATTCAACTTCAACAGGCTTTCTGTATTCTGTCAATTTTCTTCCATCCAGCCTTGTATTTGCTTCAAGCAGGCCTATTATGTGATTTCTTAGCTCTTTGAACATTTTAAACCTCTGCCTCTTTGTATTTTTCTTTTAAAGCTTTTTTCTGGACTTCATAGATATCCATGCAGGTTTTTTTGCCCATCTCTATGAGCTTCATCAGCTCTTCTTTTTTAACTTCTCCATCCATCTGAAGCAAAGTAATTTTGCCTGAATTTGGCATAACAGCTATAGGAATGTCAGCCACCGGTCCATCAGGGTAACTCTCTTCCGAATAGTCCAAATCAACAAGCAGCTTGTCAGTCACCTTTCCAACAGAGACAGCTGCAACCAAATCCTTCATGTCCAAGCCAGCATCTGCCAATGCCATTGAAGCAGCGCAAATACCTGCGCATCTTGAGCCAGCTTCTGTCTGGGGCAGTTCAATAAATACATCGACTACCGAGTTTGGATAATCATCAAGGTTTAAGACTGGCAACAACGCCTTTTCTGTAACTAATGAAATCTCTTTCGATCTTCTGGATCCCCCGGGCCTTACTCTTTCACCAGAGCTTGAGAACGGCATCATATTGTAGCTGCATCTCAAGATTCCCTTTTGTGGGTCCTGCAAAAATTTTGGATGAAGATTCCTCGGGCCATATACAGCAGCATAAGCCCATGTGTTTCCTATCTTGAACATTGCAGAGCCGTCTGCTCTTGGTATTACCCCTACTTTTGCCTCAATCGGCCTTGATTCTTCAAATCCCCTCCCGTCAATTCTTTGTTTGTAAGTCATCGTTTTCACCTTAAATGTTTTAATTATAAAATTTTGTGTTTATTTAACTTTTTTCTTTATTATACTAATAAGATTTTTAGTTTGTTTTACCGCTTCTTTTAATTCTGGCTTGGTGTATTCAACTTCATATCCGACAGGATACCTGCTCTCGAAGTAAAAATTAGTGATTTTTCTCATTGGTTTTATAAATTTGATAATTCTGCATCCTGAAGGTCTTTTTGGCCTTTTTCGAACCATTCCTGAGCAATTTTTATTTTAGCCATAAAGAACCTTGCCATCATTTATTATATTTTTTATGAAGTCATCTTCAATTTTCAGTCTTTGGTTAATTTCTTCCGGAGTGTAAACCAGCGGTTCAATGGCAATCAAGCGGTTTTCTTCCTGAAGAATCTCCCTTACTTTAGTGGACCTGTCTATATGTCTCGCATTTGTTTTTTTAATTATAAGCAAGTCTATGTCGCTGTCTTTTTTTGGCTTCCCATAAGCATAAGAGCCGAAAAGGATAATCTTTTCAGGGTTATAATTGTCCTGTATCTTTTTGGTTATGACTTTTATTAATTTCATCGCCTTTCCCTCAATTCTTTGTTTGTAAGACATCGTTTTCACCTTGATTTGTTTAATTTTGATTATTTTTATTAAATTTTATTTCAATGATTTTTGTTAATGTTCAATCGTTAATGGGTTTTTCCATTGATTTTTCGCTCTTCTTTCAGTTCTGATAAATTTCTTGTTTTTGATAATCTGTTTGATTCTTTCCTAATGCATTAAATAATTATTTTAAATAAATAAAAATTAATTATTTGCCTTCCCATTCTTCTCCAAAAACTCCTTGATTTTGTCTGTCAATCCGCTCAAATGGCTTTCTGCCTCTATTTTCCTTATCGCCTGTATCGCAAGCAGTTCGCTCATTGGCTCGCCGTCAATCCATATCAAGCCATTTTGTCCGACGCTTATATTGCATTTTGTAGTGTCCTTTATCATCATAACCATCGAGCCCTGCTTTCCTATTATTCTCGGCACTTTATGCGGGTCCACTTCTATTATTCTGCCGCCCTTGAGCTTTCTTAGCCCTGGCCCTTTCATTGTAACATCAACTAGTTTTTGGCTTGTCACATTTACGATTTTGCATACAATATAGTCGCCTAAGTCATAATATTGTGTTAAGTTAGCGCCTCTTTGTATGAAATCTGATGTTGCATCTTTCATAGAGAGCATTGCAGAATATGCAGAATTTGTGTCAAGGCGCCAGCCGCTGAATCCAACATCAATTACCTTGCATATTATCGTGTCGCCTGTTTTTGGGATGTATCTTCCAGATAATGGAATCAGCCTTATAGTCCTTCCATCTATAGCTGCCAAGCCAAGGCGGTTGGCTACTATTTTTTCTCCTTCCCTATAAGTTCCTGGGCCGGGCAATACATCCATGCCTACAGCTAAAGTCTCTCCTGGAACTGAAATTTCCTTATCGTTAATCAAAATTTTTGACATTTTTTTGTTCACTCCTTATATTTAATTAATTTTTAACTGTTAATTCCTGATTTTAATGCACTGAATATTCATATTTTTGTTTGATTAAATAATATTTTATTGCAAATCTATACGCATCAGAGTTTAGGCCAAGGCGTAGCAAATTTTGGATTGAGCCCTCCATCTTCCCAAATTCATGTCCTTTTTGTTCGTTAAGCTTGCCAATGCCGCTTCAAGATTTTTTTCACCTTCATTAAAGAGGTTTTGTATATTTTGGATAACATGGATTCTGAAACCCGATGCTAATTTAAAATTTCCTTGATTTTGAATATCTGGATATGTCAGGTTATCTATTATAGCTTGCGGGTGCATTTTAGTTCACTTTGTCCTCAAAACCTTGCTTTCAACATTGCCATGGCATATCTTGTTTAATTTATCATAAAAATCGCTTTCCATGCCGCCTGGCAATTCAACAACAGCAATCCAATGCCCAGTTGTTTGCCATTCCTCCCTTAATAATGTTCCAAACTGCCTAACAGTTGAATAGCACTTTGGAGCGTATTCTGGCGGTATCTTTATTGCCAATTCTTTTATCTCGAATTTTATCGGCAGAATGGGCCTTAACGCTTTCAGCGCTTCCTGAACCTGCTCCTGTACCGACCTAAATTCATCGACATGAAATTTTGCCTCTGCAAAGGCATTTTCAATTCTCTGAGGCGGATGCGGCAAATGCGTTTTTGGGTCCACGCCATTTCTGTGCAGTACAGAAATAATCTGCCTTCTTTTCTCTTCTCTTAATTGCACTCTATATTCCTGTGTTAATTGTATTTCCCCTTTCTTGATAATTTCCTTTGCAACTTCCTCGGCATCGCTTGTGCCGAAAATCCGCTTCATTGCAGTCTCGGAAGCTGCCAGTCCTTTCCGTGCATCAGAAAATACCTGCAACGCAGCAAGAACATCCCGCATATTAAATTCTTTTCCTTCCCTCAGCGCAAGGGCGCTGGCACAATCAACCAAAATCTCAAAATTATGCTCCTGAGTCTTGAGCCGCGCTATTATCGCCTGATCTACTGTAACCATTATTTATCACTTACTTCTTAGATTTTTTGTCGTCTTTCAATTCTGAGGATAATTTTTCAATTTTCGCTTTTGCCAATCTTCTAAATTTTTTATCTGCTATTGTGATATAAGCAGCATCTATCCTTTCGACATTAAAATTATCGCCTAAGATTTTTTTCAGGGCCTTTAAAGATAATCTCAAGCCGTCTTCAATATTTAGCTCAGGCTTGTATTCGTTGTGCAGAATTTCCTCAACTTCAACTTCGCCTTCTCCAATTGCTGTTGCTTTATACTGGAAATATATCCCAATCGGATCTGTCTCAAAAAGTCTTGGTGTTTTGTCGTCAATTCCAGCCACAAGTATAGAAACGCCAAATGGCCTTAAGCCGCCGCTTTGGGTGCATATTTGCTTTAAGTCGCAAATGTCTTTTACTATTGTTAAAGTGTCTATTTCGGAATCATAAGTTACCCTGTGCTGTTGAGCCTTTAGTTGAGCCCTGTCTATAAGCACTCTTGCGTCGCTTAAGATACCAGACGCTGTAGCTCCGATATTTTCATCAATCTGCCATATTTTTTCAACTGATTCAGGCACTATAAGACTATCAACAACTCTTTTGTCAGCCATCAGCAAAACGCCGTCAGAACACACCATTCCTATTGCTGTGGAGCCTTGCCTTACGGTCTTTTTTGCATATTCCACCTGCAATAGCCTGCCGTCAGGGCTGAACATAGTAATAGCCCTGTCATAACCCATCATTTGATGCTGCATTGGTTGCATGTTTTACACCTCATATTGTTCAATTTCAATTATGCCGCTGCCTTAAGATATTTGCTTTCAGCTTTCCTTAATATGCCTGAAACTCCCAAGCTTTTGAATATTACACTTTGGTTGTTCACTTTGTCTATGAACACAAAAGATGCCTTTACCGCATCTACATGCTTATGTCCAACCTTTGCTATGCCTCTTTGCAGATGAGCAATCCACTTGTTATTTAATACCATAATTCCTGCTTTTGCCGCTTCTAACTGTCCCAAAAACTGCAGTGAATGACTATAAATCTCATTCGCCACTGCATTTGCATCATTTATTTTTTCCTTTGAGACGACTTCAAACACTAAATACCGCTTTTTTTCCCTTAAGCTTGGCAAAATAGGCTTTAATTTCGTCTTAACCATCTCATCAAACTGAGAAGAAATATTGAGTAACTGGTTTCCTTCTCTCTCTGTTAATCAGAAGTATTATCTGGTGATATATAAATCTTATGATTTAAAATTTAATTTCAGTCGAATTTTATCTTTTCATAAGATGCAGAATTTCTTCCTTCTTTTCTTCCATCAGAGCCTTAGTATCAGCCTCCAAATTTAACCTTAGCAAAGGCTCGGTATTGCTCGGCCTTAGGTTAAACCACCAGTTGTCGAATTCTACCGTAATTCCATCCAGTCTTGAGATTCTTTTTGGATTTTGCTTCCAGTAAATTTCTTCAATCTCGCTTAATATGGCATCTTTATTTTTTACTTCCAAATTGGTTTCTTCTATTGTATAGTATTTTCTGAATTCATCAAGCAATTCAGAGAGTTTCTTGTTTTCCTTTGATACAATCTCTGTAACAATCAGGCTTGATATAATTCCTGAATCTGCCCTGTAATTTTCCCTGTAATAATAATGCGCGGAATGCTCGCAGGCAAACAAGGCTTTTGTCTTGCGCATTGTCTCTTTTATAAATGAGTGTCCGACTCTTTCGACAATTGGTGTACCTGTATACTTTCTTATGGTTTCTGGCACGATCTTGCTACATACAACATTATGGATAATTTTTTCTTTTTTGCTCTTCATCAAAATATTTTTTATTATCAATGAAGAAATCAGCGAGCTATTGATTACATTTCCATTTTCATCAACAAAAAATATCCTGTCGGCATCCCCGTCAAAAGCCATCCCGAAATCACAATGATACTCCGTTGCTTTCTTCTGCAATTCAGCCATATTCTCGTATTTTGACGGGTCAGCAGGGTGGTTGGGAAAAGTTCCGTCCAACTTAAAATACAGCGAAATTATTTTTATTGGTAGGTTTTCATAGGCTAAAGGAATAATTTTTCCAGCCATGCCATTTCCTGCGTCAACTGCAATCTTCAATTTCCTTAATTTTTTGACATCGATAAATTTCCTCACGTGCTTTACATAATATTTCAGAATGTCTTTTTTAGTTATTTTTCCCTTTTTCTTCAGTTTTATTTTTTCATATTCCTCTTTTTCAATAATACTCTTTATTTTTTGCAGACCCGTATCCTGGTTTATTGGAATTGCATTTTCTCTGCAGAACTTCATTCCATTGTATTGCGGCGGATTATGGGAAGCAGTGAACATTACAGCAGGCTTGTTAAGAAATCCTGATGCAAAATAAACCGCGTCAGTGCAGACTTCGCCGATAAAAATGGCATTTGCTCCTTGTTTCTTGATGCCTTTCATCAATGCCCTGCTTAATCTTGGAGAGGAAATTCGCATATCAGTGCCTACAATAACGTCTTTGCATTCTAAAAAATAAACAAAAGCCCGACCGATTTTATAGGCAATGTCTTCTGTCAGGTTCTGCCCGTAGATTCCTCTTACGTCATACGCTTTGAAGATTTCTGATAGCATAACGGTTTTAACTTTGGATTAATTTAATTACTTTTCTGTTTGGTTCTCCTTAATCCTCAAAAAAATCACAAAAGATGCCATGAAAAACAATAATAAGGAAAAAACAGCAATTCTTTGGTTGCCTGTTACCGAAGAAATCAACCCAAAAATCAATGGACCTGTTGTTGCAGCTATCTTGCTTGCAAAGCCGTTAAATCCAAAAAACTCGCATCTTTTGCCTTTTGGTATAATCCTGCTGAACCACGACCTTGCAACTGCCTGGCTCGAGCCAATAACTAGTCCAGTAAGCATTGAAGCAGTATAAAAGACTGGCTTTGAAGTTGCAACTGCCGCAAGCACTATGATTGCACACCACACCAAAATAGTAGACAACAAAATTTTCTTAGGGCCCTTTTTGTCGCTCAGCCAGCCAAAAAATACAGCAGAAGGGAAACCAATTAGCTGAACTATGAGGAGCAGTATGCTTATTTCTGAAATGCTTATCCCCAGCGTTGTTTTCGCATAAATTGGCATGAATGAAAAGAAAGTAACCAGCACATCATTCATGAGGTAAAAGCCCAGCAAAAATAATGCTATTTTCTTATGCTTTTTAATCTCCTTCAATGTCTGGAAAGTATTTTTAAAGCCGATTTTTATTATTTTTAAAAATGGCTCTTGTTTTTTTATTTGCAAATGCTCTTTAATGAATAAAAACGAAGGCATGGCGAAAATAAAAAAGAATAATGCTGTTAATGGAAAGGTTAACTTATACAACGGCTCTAGATTTCCAATAAAGCCTTTAGCGTAAAGAGGCTTGAAAGCCAGCATAGCAGCTATTCCGCCAATATAACCAAGTCCCCATCCAAAGCCTGATATTCTGCCAACATTTTTTTCAGATGAAACGTGAACAAGAAAGGAATCATACAAAGTTAATGCAATTTCGAAGAAAATGTTTGTAACTATAAAAATAAACAAACTGAAAATCAGCATATTTGGGCCTGTAAAGTACAAAGCTGCTGTGCCAATCATTGAAATAACTGAAAAAACAATGAATTTTTTCTTTCTTTTTGCATCGTAATCAGCAATAGAGCCGATTACAGGAGCTGCCAAACCGCCAATCAATATTGACAAGCTAACAGCGAAGCCCCACCAGAAATCACTATAACTGCCAACAGCAACAACCTCCTTGAAATATATTGGAAAAATAAAGCTTAAAATAAGCAGCCCATACGCAGAATTAGCAAAATCGAAAAAAGCCCATGAAATTGCTTCTTTCTTTCTGACTCCATCAAAAAAGGGCATAAATTAATTGCTAATTGGGTCTTTAAAAGTTTTTCGCAGGCTTACTCAATCTCAACCTCATCTTCCTCAATATTGCTTATCCCCTTCCATTGTTTCTCAACCAGATTATACCTTTCAATAGTCCCTATATCAAACCACTGTCCTGCAAAGGGAAAACCCCGTAATCTGCCCATTTTTGCAAGCTTGGGAAAAACGTCTTTCTCTAGCATTGAAAAGCCATTTGGAATCGTGTCTATAACTTCAGGCTCAAGGATGTAAAAACCTGCATTTATAAGATTGGAAGGCGCTTCATCTTTTTTCGGCTTTTCAACAAATTCTATTATCCTGGAGCCGTCAAGCCTTGCGACACCGTAATGCGAGGGATCATCAACAGTAGTCAGGGCTAAAGTGCCCAAAGCCCCCTTTCTTCTATGTAGCCTAAACATTCTTGGAATGTTTATGCTTTTTAACTCATCGCCATTAGAAACAATAAAGCTGTCTTTTAAGTATTTCCTTGCAAGCTTTAAAGGTCCTGCTGTTCCCAAAGGCTCGTCTTCCTCAATATAAGTAATGCTCATTCCAAATTCGCTTCCATCTCCAAAATGCGCCTTTATTATGTCTTTCAAATATCCTACGCAAAGTATCACATCCCTTATGCCGTATTTTTTCAATAAGTCAAAAATATGCTCTATAACTGCTTTGCCCTGAATTTCAAGAAGTGCTTTTGGTATTTTGTCTGTCAACGGCTTTAACCTCGTACCTTTTCCGCCAACAAGAAGGACAGCTTTTCTAGGTATGTTGGCGCCTAATGCCTCTGCAAGCAATAACTCTATTTCCTGCGAGCGATTTTTAATGCTTATGCCGTCTATTCTCTTGTCTATCTGGCTTATTAAGTTCTTGTCCATAGTAATAGTAACCCTTTCCTTCATTTTGCCCCCGAAAAGCTTCTTTAAATAGATTCTTTATAAAACTTTCGTTTTTTGTATGATGAAGTATGATAAATAGAAAAGTTTAAATAATGGCTCCGTAACCCGCCTTATAGGTTTAAATTTATATAAATTATAAAGTTGTGTGGTTTGGGCATGGATAGAAATCTA
>CAZLGX010000038.1:0-9011 GCA_964559395.1 uncultured Methanosarcinales archaeon | reverse complement strand
GCATAAGCCATGCTTAAATGCGCAAAATCCCCTCTTATGGTGCCTGGAGCTGCCTGGTGCGGAGAAGTTGCTCCTACCAGCCTTCTTACATTCTCAACAGCATGAACTCCTTCAAGTACAAAAGCAACTACTGGTCCTTCTGTTATAAATTCAACCAATTCTTTGAAGAAAGGCTTTGATTTATGGGATTTATAGTGCTCTTCTGCAAATTTCCTGTCCACCCATACCATTTTCATGCCGATTATCTTAAGTCCTGCATTTTCGAATCTTTTTATAATTTCCCCTACTAGTCCTCTTTCCACGCCATCAGGTTTTACTATAACCAAGCTTTTTTCTATCATTCTTGCTGCGCCTCAGGTTTTTCACGCTTGAATTTCCTGCTCCATCTCGTTTCGAGGAACTTCCTTCCAAGCTTCAGATGATTTTTTTCACATTTCATGGAGCAGAAATATAATATTTTCGCATCTTTCTGTACATACATCTTCCCTGTGCCTTTTTCAATGTTGTTCCCGCAAAAAGTGCATTTTGGCATTTTAAATTGATATTTTTTAAATTTCTGTATTTTGTTATTTATCTTTTCAATGGCGGCAAACACGGGTTTTGAGTCAATTGTGAGCGAGTTCGCAAATAACGATGCTCACTCGCATTCGACACAAAACCCGTGTTTGAACCCAATGTTGTTGAAATTTTTGAATATGAATGATTAAAATCAAACTCTTATCCAGTCCCTCTGCCACCTTTAGTCAATTGGCCTGCTTCGAATTCTGTTTCTCTAAGCATTAAAATGTCACCTATCTGGATAGGGCCTTTTACGTTTCTTCTTAAAACCTTGTTTCTATCTCTGCCTTCCATAACTCTGCACCTCACTTGTATTGCTTCTCCTCGTGCGCCTGTCCTTCCTATTATTTCCTCGACCTTTGCAGGGGTAGCAAATGAAAAATTAACAGAGCCTTTTGCACCCTCTTCCTGCTGCTGCCTTGGGCCCTTCTTTTTTACTTGGCCTCTGCTTTCCTGTGGTTTTAGATCCTGAGCCATTTTGCGGTTACTTCTTTATCTTTTCAGCTATTTCTTTTATAAGCTGCTTTGCTTCGCCTTCCTGGACTATGGCAACGCAGCCTGTCGGAACATCGATGCCCGCTGCTGCACCAAGTTCTTCCTTGCTCGGAACTTGTATACATGGCACGTTTTTCTCCTCTGCAAGAATAGGTATGTGCATAGTTATTTCAGGCGGATTGACATCTTTTGCGATTGCGACCAATTTTACCTGGCCCTTCTCGATTGCTTTTGTGGCCTCATTCGTGCCTTTCCTCAATTTGCCAGTAGCTTTAGCTACTTCTATCGCCTCATAAATCTTGTCAATCAACTCCTTTGGCGCTTCATAAACCATTTTTAACCTCCAAAAAAAATTTCTTTTCAAGAAAATTTTTTTGCTTCACGTAACCTATAAGAAAAATTTTTCAACTGTGAAATGTGAGCGAGTTCGCTCGTCGAACGAGCTCACTCGCATTCGACTGTTGAAAAATTTTTTGGAGAAAGTTGCTTACCTCTCTCAGCCAATATGTCAAAAACACTCAAATGTTTTTGAGCATCATCAAAAATCGTAAACATTTATCTAAAATTTGCGATTTTTGAGATTTCCATTAGCATCATCAATCATAGGTAGGCTATAGCAAATTCGCTTTATTTAAATAGGTTTCGGAAACTTATTCTCAAAATCTTTCTCATCAAACTCCATAAAAGACTTGTCTGCAAATACAATATTCGAGCCTATTGAGTCCCACATCAGCAAACCTGTTAATTTTCTTTTGCCATAGATAAAAACGACTTCAGGTGGCAAAAAATACGAGGAATAAATATTCTCTTTTATGTTCTCTTTTGTGATCATGTCAGGATCCAGTTTGCCCGATTGCACTTGTTTCGCAATCAGTCTGCAGGCATCCGCAATCTCTTCCTTGCCGTCATAGTTTATGCAGAAATTTGTGAAAAACCTGTCGTAGTCCTTAGTTGCCTCAATTATATCTTTTAAAACTTCAACAGCCTTGCCGGGCAGCTTGTACCATTTGCCGAATATAGAAACTTTTAGTTTCTGCTCTGAGATAAGCTGGTTGTTTAGCAATTCGCCGAAAAATCCCGCTATATATTCTGAATAAGCCAAATAGTCGTCGCTTAATTTATCTGTGTCATCTGGCAGGACATAAATTGTAAAAATTGGTACATCAAGGCTTACTTGCAATTCCATCAGCTTTTTCAGGCTATTAAAATATCGCTCGCAGCCAATATTAAAATTTACGTTATTCTTCCTACACCAATCAGAAATATCATCCAGACTTATTGCAATATGTTTAGGTATTGCCATGAAAATAGCTACTTAAGCCCCAACTTCCATTGATAAACTTAATAAGTAATATATATTTATAAACATTTTCGTTTTTATAGGGAAAAAATGATGTATGATTGGCTTGCAGCAAACATTGTACCTTTGTCTATAACCTACAGTCTGGCTTTTATGGCACTATTTGTTGGCTCTATAACTGACTTGAAAACCAGGGAAGTGCCTGACTGGGTTAATTACGGCTTGGTAATTTCTGGCATTGCTTTGAACACATTATTTTCTGTGATTTACTCATCCCCGTCATTCGTCATTAGAAGCCTAAGCGGCTTGCTTGTTTTTTTTGGAATTGCCTATCTGATGTTCTATGCAGGGCAATGGGGCGGAGGCGACAGCAAGATGCTGATGGGCTTGGGCTCGACAATTGGCATTGATTTAAGCTTCAAGTCACAGCAGTTTCTGTTTGGTTTTTTTATTAATGCACTGCTTGCAGGAACCATATACGGATTATTATGGGGTGTAATTCTTGCAGTGAAAAACAAGAAAAAATTTTTAAGAGAATTCAGGAAAGGGCTGCTGAAAGAAAGCGCTGTCAAAGCAAAAAAATTCATGCTTGTTGGTTTAATTAGTATGACAATGCTGTTATTTCTGATAGAGCAGCAATATATAAAAGTCATTATTGTGTCTTTTGCATTCTTGACTTTAGCAACTTTTTACTTATGGATATTTGTGAAAGCGATTGAGAAATCCTCCATGCACAAACTAGTTGAGCCAAACAAGCTGACAGAAGGCGACTGGATTGTCAAGGATATTTACGTTAACAAGCAGTATATGTGCGGGCCGAAAGATTTGGGTATAAGCAAAAAACAGATAAGGAAACTGGTTGAATTTTATAAAAAAGGAAAAGTGAAGAAAATCCTAGTGAAGGAAGGGATACCGTTTGTGCCAAGCTTTCTGATTGCTTTTATAATAACATTTTTGTTTGGGAATGTTTTAATGTGGATAGTATAAAGCATCAAAAAAAGGTAAATTTAAAAATACATCCAAAATCATGTGACAAATGGATAAAATTATTTTGCCTGAAAGCGGCGCTTTAGAAGAGATTGTATCTGCTTTAGCTACAAGCTCAGAGCCCCATTTAGCCCATATAAAACCGATTGCGAAAAATGCGGAGTTAGGAGTAGATAGTGATGGCTCTATTCAAGTTTATTTTCCTTTTGATTATGATGTTGATGGACTGAATCGTTACATAGTAAGAAGGCTGCAAAGGAAAGCAAGTGAAAGATATCGAGATTATAAAAACAGATACCACATAATTCCTGATACGAACCAAGGAACTCGAGATGGTACTAATATGGCCTTAATATTAAATGCAATTAAGAATGCGCTTCTTGAACATGAGCCCGTTTGTGCCAATTTGGATATGCAACTAAAAGTTAGACCTGGAGGGCAAGGAGTCAGAATCTATGTCAGTTATGAAACTAAGCCTACAAACCAGCAGAGAGACATTTTAAGACAAATGGAAGCAGGTGCAAGCTTATTATTAGAAAAAAGACTTAGTGGCGAAGTTCCTATTAATCCAATTTATTCTACTAGTCCGTCGTACGCGTAATAATTAAAAAACCTTGTAGTTTATGGCAATCTTCTCAACTGTTTTGAAAAATACTCTTCTTCTTCATCCGACAAAACCAGTTGCTTTGGGGCATAAGACTTAGGAGCTTTTCTCTCTTTTTCAAAATGCCCGATATTTTTGACTTGCTCTTTCAACTTCAGTTCAACAGTTGACATTTCCTCTTCGCTCAGCTGTCTTGGCTGCCATTGCAGGTTTATACCATCATTTTCTTTCCTTGGTATCACATTTATAGCGAAATGCGCAACTGTCTGCCCTGCTGGTATCCCATTGGCTACAAATATGCTTGTGCCTTGAACTTGTAATGACTCAAAAATTGCAGTTGATATTTTATTCGCAGCCTGAAACAATTTTCCTACCTCTGCATCAGGAACCTGCTCAAGAATCGGGTAATGGTTTTTAGGAAGGACAAAACAGTGCCCTGGGTTTGCGCCGTTGACGTCTAATACACCCAAAATCAAGTCATCCTCGTAAACCTTTTTTGAAGGAATTCTTCCTGCAACAATCTGGCAGACTATGCAGCCTTCTCTTGTCGCCATTTTATTTAGCACCAAACAAGCGAGCTATATCATCCAAATCTATGCTGGTATTCGCCAGCGGCTTTTCCTTTGCGTGAGATTTTTTCTTTGGCTTATCTATATCCGGCTTTTTTTCAGGCAGTTTTTTTGGAATTTTTGGAATTATTGTCCCAGGCTCCTGGGATTTTTCTGGCTCACCAGCCAGTGCAGCAAGAATTTTATTGCCAATTTGCTCTATCTCTTCCTGCTCTATTGTTTTTTGGGGCAATACAAAATTGATGCCGTCATTTTCTTTTCTCGGTATAATATGCACAATAAAATGCTGAGCTTTTTGGCCTGCAGCAATGCCATTGGCTACTATTATATTGATGCCTTGCGCATCAATGGACCTAAGCATAGAATTTGATATTGCTTTAGCGACCATAAATACGTGCGCTATTTCGTCGTCAGGAAGCTGCGGCATTATCGAATAATGCTCTTTTGTTAGAAGCAGTACGTGGCCCGGGTTTGCAGGATTTATATCTAAAATTGCTGTTGTTGTGTCATCTTCATATATTTTCTTTGCCTGTATTTTCCCAGATACAATCTGGCAGAATATGCACTGCTTTTTCTGAAATTCCTTAAGCTCTTCGGGAGACATATTCTTTATTTTATCCTGCAATGCTTTCAACTGCTCAGGACCTATGTTTTGTTCCGCCATGCTCTGTCCATTCTTAATTATTTTTAAAAAAGTGTCTAAAATTGAATAAAGGAATTTTTAAGCTTAGCTATTTTCTTGTTCTTTTTCATTATTAATCATCTTCTTGTTCTTGATTTTCTTGGATTTCTTGGATTTCAACATTAAAGCTAGCCCTGTCTGTCAATTGAGAATCGCTAACTTGGACAGTTATTGTCGAAATTCCATTTTTATTTCGCTTTGCCTTACAATCTATATGTTTTTCGACATTAATTGCGCAATCAACCAAATTCGGATTGGTTTGGTCTACTATTGCAAAGATAAGATCTTGTTTTCTGGTTTCATCGTCTTCTGCATATTGCCATAAGTTGCTTATTACACTCTGATGCAGTCCAACGCCTCTTAATATTCTATTTGGCAATAAGGTGGTGAATCTTGGTGGTGTATTGATTGTGATTTGCTGTTCCTCGCCTTCAATAAACTGCGAAATACCAAGCCCTTGTATTGCCTGCCTGCACTCGTCATCTAGCTCTGTGTTTAATTCGTAGGAAACAACTTTTTCCTTGCCAATATCATCAAAATGCCACATTATCAAAGGATCGCTTTTTATGAAAAATTCTCCATCCCCTTTTATTTCTTGGGTAAGATACCTTTCCAAGTCATCAATGCATGTTTTTGGTATTAACTCGTAAAACCTGAAGTCTTTTAATTCTGCACCTTTTTTTGGCCTTATCACAATTTCAACGTTTGTTATTCCATCACAAACGCTAAATTTTCTAAAGATTTCAACATTATGCTTTGTGGGCTTTATTTTGTCAGCTTCAGCTTTAAGATTTTTTGGGCATTTATCGCACGCAAATTCTATTGCCTCATTTATAATGCTCCTTGCCTCTTCTTCGCTTATGTCAACAGGTATCAAAGTGCATTCTGGCTGGTTGCATGCGCTTGCTATTTTTGCGGATTTTGCAGCGCCTTCTGCAAAAAAGGATATCTTGTCAAACTTCGGCAGGAAGCATATATAGTAAGGGTACACAATCTCCAAATTGCCTGCGTAGAATGAACGCTTGATATCTCCTTCCTTGACCAGAAATACGTTTTTATCTCTTCCGCCTTCGAGCGCGTCCTTCATAATAGGAATATCTCTAAAATTTTCAAGATTTAGATTCTTGTTCAAATCAAAAAAATATATCCTGTCAACCTTGCACGGCGCATTGTGGCTTTGAAGCTCTTTTGCCCCAAATCTTAAACTTTTGTCAATATCTCTCAAATCAATCTCAAATTTTGCAATTTCCGCATTACATGTTCTTTCCATTACCACGCTGATCATCTTATAGCCTGCAATTAATACTACAATGGAAACAAAGCCGGCAAGTGCATATTTGAACAGATCCAATGATGTCTGGGCTTTCTTTGGTTTTATCACATTTCTCCTAATAGTCTTTATTTTTCTCATTGCAGCAACTAATTCCTCATCTATAGGACCTGACCATTTTCTTTTATGATATTCCATGACTATTTCATATAAAAATATAAAATAGCCACCTATATAAAATGCTATTGACAATAACAAGAGCACAAAAAGTACAACCCCTATTAAAAAGTTTGGAGTTAAAATAAAATTCATGATTTGATCGTAAAAGTAAAGCAGCTGGCTGCTGAAGAAATAAAATACGTAAATCCCATAAAGTGTAAGTCCTCCAATAATGGAAAGTGCGTACAGCTCTCTCCTTATTCTTAAGCTTGAGCCTAACAGGTACACAGCCAGCCCAAATAATATGGAGATTAAGGATACAGTAACAATAATGCTTGTTTTGTTTGGAAAAAAGTTATCGAGCACAGATTTGCCTTCAAGTAAGGAAAATGACAGAACGTCTACGCCGCCTATTGATTTGTCTTCTCCAACCAAGGCTCCTTTTACTGACAGCTGAGATATTGGCTGAATTATGTAAGCTGGAAGCAGAGCATAGGCGATAGCAGACGAATAGATAAAAAACACAAATATCCTGCCAAAATGCATCTCTTTTTGTGAAAACATTCTTACCCATACGATTACAGGAATCAACAGAAATATGCCCAATGATAGCGCATTTAATATATAAACAACAAGCAGGGGCATTAAAGCAAAGCTTGGCACATTCTTTGCATCACCCAGAAAAAGTCTTAAAAATGGCGAATGCTCATACCTCAAAAACTCAAGGTAAAAATTTTCCTTTAAAAATATTAATGAATAAGCAAAAACCCCTAAGTCAGATAGTGCGTGAAGTATCAATAATCCAGATATTGCCAATGGCAAAGTTTTCTTGTAGTGGAATAATGATATGAGTCTGAGGTACCATTTTGAACTAAAATCACCAATTTTAAATATAAAATTCTCTGAATGAAATTTTTGATGATGTTTGACTATTAAAGTTATGTAAAAAACAACCCCTGTTGCAACCACTGGATCATCTATTGTAAATTCAAGCCATTCGAGAATTATGTTGTATACGAAATAATAGAATCCCAGCAATGAAATGAATATGGAAAGAAATTTTATTAAATTATTTTTAATCCTTTTTTGATAAAGCGCATATAAAAAACTTGGATGTGATAGTTCTATTTTTTTTGTTAGATAGATGCTAATTACAAAAATTCCCAAAATCCCGATATAAAATGTTGCCAAATTGGTCAAGAATAAATTGTTGGAGAAGAATAAATAAAAATAATCAACAAACTTTATAACATTAAATTTATACGCATTCACGCTTGTGTATGTTATTATATCCTTAAAAACCAAGGAAAAATAGGAAATTATTATTATTAAGTTTGCAAGCCTTGATGTTTTTCCGAATAAGATTGATGTTATATTTAGCTTATAGAAAATGTATGAAAATAAAATAAAGCTTACTGTGTGGTCTATCCATTCCATGTCAGCAGGAACAGTGCCAAAATAGCCTATAAGGCCAATAACCATTAAGGCTCCCACTGAGAATTCCAATATGCCAAACTCAAGCTTTTTAATCACTTCCCTCGTTTTTGCGATCATTATTACCTTACTTAGGCAATTTTTATTTAAATGTTACTGATTTACAATAAATATAAAAATAATAAAAAAATTCTGTAAATTATGACAAAACTAGTTTTAGATTTAACAAAAAGCATTGATGAAAATGCATCAGCATACTTTGAAAAAGCAAAAAAAATGAAGAAAAAAATAGAAGGTGCGAAGAAGGCTTTGGAAGAGAGCCTGAAGAAATTGAAGGAATCTGAAGCCAAAAGAGATAAGTTTATACAAGAAAAATCAAAGCAGGAGAAGTTGAAGGAAAGAAGGCAGGAATGGTATGAAAAGTTCCGGTGGTTTGTAAGCTCGGAGGATTTTCTAGTCATAGGTGGAAGAGACGCCACTTCCAACGAGATTGTCATAAAAAAACATACTGACTCGAATGATTTAGTGTTCCATACGGATATGGCTGGCTCGCCTTTTTTTGTCGTGAAAAGTGAAGGCAAGCAGATTGGAGAAAAAACAAAACAGGAAACTGCAGATGCCACGTGCACATTCAGCAGGGCATGGAAAAATGGTTTGCAGACATCATCTGTCTTTTACGTTGCTCCCGAGCAAGTAAGCAAAAAGACACAGGCTGGCGAGTATATGGGAAAGGGCGCTTTTATGATTTACGGCAAGACAAATTACATCGACAATAAGGTAAACCTTGCTGTTGGGATGACAAAACAGCAGCAGATTATGTCAGGGCCTTTGGATGCAGTAAAAAAACATTGTGATAAATATATTGTCTTGGAGCAAGGCAACGAGAAATCAAGCTCTGTTGCAAAGCGCATACAATACAAAATTGGTGGATTACTGGATGAGATAATAAGGGC
>CAZLGX010000037.1:0-9244 GCA_964559395.1 uncultured Methanosarcinales archaeon | reverse complement strand
TTACTGATGAACACACATTTTGTACGTATATCAATATTATTTTCTATATAGAAACCAAAACTATATAAATAAGTAAAACATCACCATTGTTATGAAGAAAGGACGCCCAATAAAATCTGAAATAAGGCAGAATATTGTTGAAATACTGCATTTCATACAGAAAGCTTATGGCTACGAGATATACAAGGTTTATGTTGCAATATTCCCGAAAGTAACTCTTAGGAGCATTTATTATCATTTAAAGAAAGGAATTTCTTTGGGAGAATTTGTTGTCAACAAAATTGAAAAGGAGAAAGGAGATTATTCTTGGGGCGGAGAGGCTGAAAAAATTTATTATGCTTTAGGCCCAAATGCAAAGCCAACCGGAAATGACAGGGTTAGGGAGTACGTCGAGAGCAAGCAGAAGCAATAGATTTTAAAATAAAAATCTAATATTAGACAACAAATAGATTATAAAAATTAACAAAAGTCCCAATATTAAAGCTATTGGAGCAAGAACAGCAATTGCTGATTTCCCAAATGAGATCTTCTGAAGTTTTGCAACTCCAATTACCATCAGGACTAAAGAGTAAATAAATCCGAAAAATCCAATCAATGGGATAATGGCAATTATCAATGCCGGGACCATGCTATATGCATATGCCTTGTAAGTTTCTGAATACGAGCCAGAGCCCTTAAAAGCCATGACAATCAAATGGACAATTCCAGAATACACAAAGCTCATAGCCAACGATAATGCAAATCCAATAGCTATGAATGCTGGTCCTATAAGGCCCAATATGCCAAGGCCAAGATATGAAGCGTGGAAAAACCTGGTCATTAGAAAATAGGTTCCAAATTGAATAATAGCAACAGAAAATGTTACAATTGCAAACATAATAAATGAATCCTTGATGCCCTTTTCAGACTTTATGTTTTCAAAAAAATTCATTGGCTCAGAAAAAATGTATTTGATTTTGTCCCAAAAGTCCAAATTGGATTTTTTACTTGAAGAGCCTAAAGCCTCATCAATATCCTGCCTCTTAAATCCCTTTTTTGTCAAGAAATTTCTAAGCTGCTCTTCAGAGTAGCCCTGAGATTCTTTTGCTTTTATCCACTGCGCAAGCTTCTGGTTAGCCATTCAGCTACTTCTTCTTATTAGATTAATAAATATTTCTGTTTCAAAAAGGAAAAACGAAACTTATTTAAATGAGTATTTAAATTATTTAAGTGTGGTACAAGCCCAATACATCTTTTACTCAATCGGTATAGTTTTCATATTTGCGACTATAGCATATTTCTCATATCAATACCTTTTCAATTTGTCTGATGTGCTTAAGGCAGTAATCTTGTCTTGCCTAACTATAATCTTTTTTTTCGTTGCGGATTTCATGGCAGAGAGAGGAGTATAAATGGCTTGGTACCCTTATTTAGGATATGGAATCTTTTGGATTGCATTAGTAGTCTCCATAATTGTTTACGCGATGAAAAGAAAATGGTATCCGCTGATGTATATAATCTCAATTTCATTGTATATTTTTACGGTCGCTTTTGTCATTGATGCATTTGATTTGTCAAAAAACTGGATTCTGCTTACATTAGCGCTTTCTGCTGTGATTATGATAGGTTTAGGCATGTATCTATCTAAGAAATTTAAGAACTGAATATGAATTTGAAATTCGTACTGGGAATCTTAGTACCTTTAATTGTAATAATCTCTTTGGTAGTCTTAAGCACGGTTAACGTTGGATTTTCAATACAAAAACAGAGTGAAAAGTCAATCGATTTTAATGTTCTTTTTACAAATGAAAACAGAGCAGGAGAAATAAAAATTCAAACAATAACAGTAAAAAATGATTATTTTCTGTCGAAAAAAATTGAGTTGCCAAGGGTTATGGCATGTTTGTATGATAAAGAAGGGAAAGTAAAATCGCAAAACCTTTATGTGAGGTACAATGAAGGAATATCATCAGAAATTCCTGAAACTCAGGTAGCAGGCGAACTTTTTGCATTGTCGTCTTCAAGATACGGCTATAGTTATTACACAACATCAAAAGTTATTGATGTTCCTGCGGACAGCCAAAAAGATGTTAAAGTAATGGTTCAGCCTCATTATACCTACAATTATAATAATAAAAAGGATGAATCAAATTATGAATATGATGAAATATTAATCATTGAGCCTGAGAAAAAGCAAGATTATTATTCTTATGACTCTTGCTCTAATTTAGATGACAAGGATTTGGAACACGCTGACAGAATAAGCATTTCCATCTCACAAGCTGTCATCAATGAAAGGACTAAAAAACAAGCAATCCTGAACCAGCTGAGGGAGCAACTTACAGCAAAAGGGGTTGATATTTATAAATGTGAAAACGACCAGTATCCTGACAACTGCTATTCCCAGATTGCCTTAGACACTGCAAATGTCAAAGTGTGCGAAATAATAAGTGATATCGCTTACAGAGATAGTTGCTATTTTTCAGTCGCTTATGCTGCAGGAAATATGAGCATATGCAATCTAATTTCAGCAAGAAGCCGATATCTGTTGAATGACTGCATTAATCAGTTCAATTCAAAGCAAGTATTTTTTAGACCGATTTCTAGTTAAAAAATCCCAAATAAGATATGCCAATTATATGATGACGTATGCATTAAATATGAGGAATGATGCTTATAAATAATTTCTCAGTTCAACAAGCCAAACAGCCCAAATCCTGCGCCTAAATTCATTATAATAATTATAAAAAAAACTAAGCTTACATAAACTAAAATCTTATTGCCTTTTTCTTGCCCGAAATATTTTTGCAAAGGCAGCTGCAACATCCTTCCCCCATCAATAGGGCCGATCGGAACTAAGTTGAACAATCCAATGCCGAGGTTTAAAACATACAAAAATACAAAAAGCCCTGCAATCCATAAGATGGAGTTTGGCAGAAACTCGCCGTATTTTGCTTTGACGCTATCTTTTATTTTTGTGCTTTGCTCAGCCTGAGAAATCCCAATAAATGCAATGCTTTCATTTTCAGGACTCTTTTCCAGTTTTACTTCATAAGCTGATTTATCTGTTTTTATTGTAACTATGTCGCCTGGCTTTTTGCTTTTTAAAATCATAGTCATATTTTCAAGATAAGGCGTTGGCTTATTGTCAATTTCGTTTATTATTTCTCCAATCTTGATGCCTGCCATTTCAGCCGGATAGGTTTTGTTATCTTTGTAATAATCAGTAAATTTTACTCCGTTGTATTCTATCATAGCACTCACAACCGGCACGATTATAATAGAAAGAATTGCTAAAAACATAAAAGCAGTTATTATATTCGCCAATGGGCCTGCAGCAAAAACGCTAAGCTGCTCTTTATGACTTCTTTTTCTAAGCTCTTTTTCGTCAGGCTCGACAAAAGCAGCAGGGATTATAGGCATAATCAAGGCAAGAAAGGCAAACCCGCTGGATTTTACTTTCAAATTATGCGCTCTGGCAACCAATCCATGCGCAAACTCGTGCACAACTGCTATGACAAAAATTGAGATTATCCAGTAAAAAAATGGCACAAAGAAGATGCCTTTTGCTTTAATTGGCAAAACTAATCCTACTCCAGGAGCCGCTTCTGGTTTTGTTATTATTGGAATTAAGCTTTGAACTAATGTAAATCCAATAAAAACCATTCCTAAAAATCCAATTGCAATGCCAATGTAACCTAAATACTTTATAAATTTCCTGAATTTTTTTGCAGCAGAATCCATTAAATCAATTCCTATCTTTGTCTTGTACATTGAGAAATAAAGAAAATAAGGTATAATCTGCTTTGTATCAAGATTTTTTCTATTCAAGTAAACAAAAATTGTTAATAAAATCAAGAAAACTATTGCAGCAATTGTCTCAAAATTCATTTTATTTCTTTCTAACAGCCTTGAACATTTTGCTTCCGCATCTTCTGCAGCTTACTTTGCCCTGTATAATCTTCATGTTTGGAGACTTGATTTTAGTCTTGCATTTCCTGCAGACAAACACATTCCTGAACTTCCTTATTTCTGCTTCTGGAAACTTGACCATTATTCAGCACCTTTCACTTGCTTAATCACTTTTTCATTCATTATTACCCAATAAAGAACAGAGCTTCCTTCTGTTACCTGCGCTTTGAACTCTTCGGGTATTTTCAAATCAAATGTCTCGTAAGTTTCAGAGTCCATGACATTTGCTGCGTCGCCCTGCACCGACAAAACCTGAGCATTTCTTTTTTCTATCATGGGGACTTCAACATTATCGTGTCCCGGCATGACTTCAATCCTTTTTTTCTCATCGACCAATCCAACGGCTGAAATTCTTACTTTTGAATGGCCGTGCTTGCCTGGCTTTGAGATCTCGACATCAACAACCTTGCAAGCAATGCCCCCCATGAGTATAAAGCTGCCTTTCTGTATCTGGTTGGCGCCGACCATCTTAGTATCCGACATTAAATTCACCTTTTTGAGATTAAGGTTAATTGGATAAAATGTATAATTTATAAAGGTTGTGATGAACACTTAAAATCGAAAAATATATAAGTAAGACATATTTTACTTATCCTACAGGTGATGTATTATGCAAGTCGAATTAACTAGAATATCTGAAAAAGGACAAGTGGTTATACCCTCTTCTTTGAGGAAGGAAATGGGAATTAAAAAATCAGACCAGTTTATGGTATTTGGAGAAGCTGGAACAGTTATATTAAAGAAAATAGAAACTTCAGTCATTAAAAAAACATTTGACGAAATAGCTAAGCCATTGCAACAGGCAGCAAAGCAGGCAGGATTAACAAGAGCAGATATAAAAAAAGCTATTAAAGATGT
Source organism: uncultured Methanosarcinales archaeon (assembly GCA_964559395.1). Lineage (GTDB taxonomy): Archaea > Nanobdellota > Nanobdellia > Woesearchaeales > GW2011-AR4. The sequence continues at coordinate 4,435 of CAZLGX010000037.1, read as the reverse complement.
TAGGAATGCAGCCTAAATTAGTTCTTGACACTACCACGACTGTTTCAGCTTTCTTTTGGGAAGGGAATGAAGCTAAGCTATTGAGGAGAATTGAGCAAGGTCAAGCAACATTATACATTACGAGCGAAATTCTTAAAGAGATTGAAGAAGTGATAAAAAGACCAAAATTTAATGAAGTTATGATAAAAGCAAACTTAACACCAGACCAAATTATGCAAAAGCTTGTTTCACTTTCTCATTTGGTTATTGCTCCAAAATTGGACATAAAAGTTTGCAGGGATGAAAAAGATAACAAATTTCTTGAATGTGCAGAAAGCGGAAAAGTTGATTACATTGTCAGTGGTGATGAAGATTTGCTCTGTTTGAAAGAATATAATGGAATTCCTATTGTCAGAACTTGGAGAATGTTGCAGTTGCTAGGATAAACTTTTGATATTTTTTATTAGATAATCACCCATAGGAAAATAGTCAAATTTATGCTGTTTAACGATAATATTAGATTCGAAATCTCTAACTAGAATATTGAATTGTGTTCTGAAGTCGCTCACTATTTGATTGAATTCTTCATTATTCTTAACTTCCATTTCAAAGTCTATATCATGATTGCCTATACATTTTGGCATATATAAAATATTTTTGCTAACTTTTACAAAATGTGACAGCTTTTTCCAAGTTTGCTCATCAAGTTTATTTAGTGTAATTGAAACAAGATAGTGCTCATATTCAATTTTTTTTAAATTTAATATTGTTCCATATCCCTGTATTATTCTTTCTTTTTCCAGTTTCTTTATTTTTTGCCTTACAGCTTCAGAACTTATTTTTAGTTTATTTGCTATTTCTAGAAGTGATATTCTTGCATTTTGACTTATTAAATTTAAGATCATTATTTCATCTTCTTTTAATTTTATGACCTCTGGAATTCCGCCATATTCAAGCTCTTTTCTTTCAATTTCCGGAAGCAGATAACCTCTTGTAAATGATGGTGCTTCCTCAATTGCAGTAACATTCCTTTGAGAAATGTACTGGTCATATTCGTTTAATATGTCCCTAAACATTTTGCCAAAAATCTTCACATCTTCTGCAAAAAATGATGCAATTATGTCCCATTTGCCTCTGCATGATACAACCCAAAAAGAATATGGGTTATTCACAAGTGTCTTTATGAAATCATTTTCTATTTTTGGAGACAGATTTTGAAGCCTTAGATAAACTTTAAAGTGGGTAAAACCGATTCTTGCTGAATTAAGGAATGTAAGAAATTTCTCTATAATTCCTAAATTAATGAGCCTTTTGATTCGATAGCCAACCACTTGCTCTGACAGGCCAACTTTTTTAGCAATTTGAGCGTTGGATTGTCTCGAATTTATATCAAGCTGGTACAATATCTTTTTATCTTTCTTGTCCAATTTTACCATTTTATTAGTATAAAATCAATATTTATATTTAAATTTATTGATTTTCTAAAGAAAATTAAAGAAAAGTTTTATAAAGGCAAGATATGTAGTTACTGATAGATAACAAAAATTGTATAATTGAATAAAATGAAACTAACAAAAATCAACAGAAAAAGACTTGCAAGAAAAGTCTTGGAAGATGGAATCAAAAAATCCCTAGAGTTAGGAATATTAGTACTTGTCATAGGGTTGTCTCTTGACAAATTGATCCTGACTTTGGGGGCTGTAATAGGTGGTTCTCTTTATTGCGAGAATAATAAGATTAATGTTATTTGATTAGGGGGTGGAAAAAATGCCAGTAGATGAAATTATAGGTAAATTCGAATATGAAATTAGGACTGCTACTCCACAAAGAGCTTATGATGTTGCATCTATGTTGGTCTCTAAGCATCTTGAATTTTTACATAAAGCCACAAATAGACATTTTTGGCATCCTCATCTACTCAAAAGTGAGGGCTATCAAGGAACTGGTAGAAAATACGTTAGAGAATATTATGCATTTTTGGATGCAGCTATGAGGCATCATAGTCCAGCAGCTCACGTATTTGCGAGATTGGAAGACGCCCATTTATATGAGGTGTTCCCATTACCCGCTGAAAGATCCATTGAATCTTTGGAGAAACCGAGACAATTATTTGCAGTGAGAACTAATAATATTGATGGAGACCCATTTGTGTGGTTTCCTTATTTTCCTAGAGGTAAAAATAGTCCTTTTTACAAGGCAGTTCAAGCGACAAGAAGAACATTAGGTCCGAAGAAATAATTAATAAACTATTGAACAAAAATGACTCAACAAAAACCAATTGAGGAATTTAATGTTGATTATCCTAGGCTCATTCATGGAAGTTCTTTAAGAAATTTGGAGTCTATTTTTGAGGAAGGAGGGCTAGTTCCAAAATCTAGAAGGAAAAACGGAAAATCTGCAATTAGTGGTACTTTTAATGGATATGAAGGTAAAAGTGACGCTATTTATTTTAATGTTGCAGGAGTGCCTATTACACAATTGACAGATTATTTTCGATTGGAGCAAGCTCTAATTAGAGCTACTTCAGAAGAAGAATCAGGGATTACTGATGCGAGAGGTATTGCACAATTTAGAGATTGGGTTATTAACAGAGCTCCGGGATTAAGTTGTTCTCAATTTAGAGAGCAGGTTATCTTCGAAAATGAAAATGTTAGAGTTTATTTTGGTGGAGATTCTAACCAACAACGATACTTGATTAAAAATGGAAAAATTGCTATTGTACCGATTTTGGAAATAAAATATATCAATATTCAAGACGAAAAAAGAAAAAAAGAATTAAGTGATTCAGTAGTAGCATTTGGATCTGAAAATACGCTTTGGAGCTCTTCCGGAGTAGGTATTCCATACAACAAAGCCGTTGCATATATGAGGGAGATGGTAAAAGCACATCCTGATATGCAACCAGCTGTTGTCTATTGGATGGAGCAGATTCCTAAGGAGGTCTGGGATAGAATAGACGCTGGTTTAAGATTAGAAATACCTAATACAGTAAAAGGTCTACGAAATTTTGATGGTTTAGGATATATTGGCCCGGATTTATATTTTCTTATAGATGAAAAAGCGCTCTTAAATGCGCAAGCAGAAGTTATAAGAAGAGCTGGAATTGAAGTTGGAGATGAAAACCCAGCTGAACTTAAAAGAGTTATTCAAGCCAATTTGGATAGATTGGAAAATTTTTATGCAGAAGACTTAAGACGGTATCCGAGCTATCAATTTAAAGGATTTACAAGCTTGGTTGATCCAAGGTCAGCTTGTGGAGGATGTGGAACAGCTCTCAATTTAAGACATATCGAAGAACTTCAAAGAATGAGAACTAGAACAGAATATCAAATGGAAGGAGTTAAGGAAATGGATGCCCACTGTATTGAAGGGCTTTTTACTAATCTTGCAATTCCTCTTGAATACATTAATGGAATAGTTCTTGCACCTTTAGAAAGAAAATTAGAAGAAAAGTTCATCGGAAGAAGTGAAGAACCTCCAATGTTTGGTAGTACTGTAGATGCTGTTTCATATATAAATAAATTGTCTAATAGAACAGATAGGTTTAGAAGAGTGCCTGTTTTTAGTATGGAAGGGAAATGTCTGTACAATCCATTATAGAACAAAAACATTTCCAAAATGACTGGTTTTCAGGGGAATCATTGAAAGTAATTGCTGCTCATGATCAAATAAGAAACTGGCTCAGAAGATTGAAGAGTTAGAGTTATATTAGGTTAGAAGGATACAGGAACTTACCTATCCCGTCGATTCCTTCTAATAAAATATTAAATGTGAAGCGTCTTAGTAGAGTGTGCCCCATTCTCGTAAAAGCCCCCGAAAAAATTTAGTATATAGAATCATTCCTTGACAGCCAGCTTGATGTCATCTGCCTTTACGGTTTTCCTGCCAGCGTGCATTGCCAATTTGATTGACTTGACTGCAATATCGTGCGCAATTTCCTCAAGGGCATTCTTTAATGCTGCTTTCGCTTTATCAGAAACCCTTTCTGCGCCGCCTTGCTTCAGCAGTTTTTCCATCGCAGCCAGAGGCAGCAATTTCTCAGTCATTTAACCACCAAAGCAGAAAATAAAGGTAGAATATATAAATTTTTTGAATCAAAAAGACAAAATAGCCCTTCTAAATCCAAATCTATGTTTTCTAGCCAGTTTTGATATATCTTTTTCCATCAACTCACGATTTGGAAATCTTGCTTCCATTTTTTTGAATTCTGAAGTGTGATGCAAGGCCCTTCCATTCTTGTTTTCAAACTTGAACTTTTTGTGAAGCATTTCATGGTACATGACATAATCCAGAAGAATTGGATTTGCATTTTGGAAAATAGTGCTTATCGTTATTGCATCACTTCCATATTCATAGCTTCCAAGCTTGCTTGTCGAATCATTGCCCCATTGAAGGTTTGGAATGTCGAGCATTCCACTGAAAAATGTTTCATTATTTCTGTTGAAAGACGCTTCCA
>CAZLGX010000036.1:0-9405 GCA_964559395.1 uncultured Methanosarcinales archaeon | reverse complement strand
GGTAATTGGTTTAATAAATAGCCGCAATTTACGAGATAGACAATTGCGTGTAAATGCAATCAATTAACGCAATTGTCTATACAAGAGGCGTAATATGCCAGATAAAATCGCAGAAATTTTATTGAATTTGAACGTAGTTATGCTAAGAACAAAGCCCCCTTTCAGATGGGTGTCTGGTATTTTGTCTCCAATATATACTGACAACAGGCTTCTGATGAGCTATCCAAAGGACAGGGATTTTATAATAAATTCTTTTATAAAAATGATTAAAAAAGAGAAAATAAAATTTGACGGATTTGCAGGAACAGCAACCGCTGGAATTCCATGGGCTGCTTGGGTTGCTCAAAAAATGAAAAAGCCAATGATTTATGTAAAGAGCGAAAAAAAAGACCATGGGATGGAGAATATGCTTGAGGGCAGAATAGAGGAAAGCAAGGTTTATGTTGTTGTTGAGGATTTAATAAGCACAGGCGGAAGTTCTATGAGTACAATAAATGCAGTGCGCGCCAAAAACGGCATAGTAGAGAACTGCATTGCTATATTTACATATGAATTGGAAAAATCTAGGAATAATTTTGAATCAGCAAATGTTAAATTACATACGCTTACAACGTTTACAAATTTGATAAAAACAGCAGTACAGAAAAAATACATAGCAAGAGATCAATTAGAGCATATAATGGACTGGAAGAAAAATCCAGAAGGATGGGTTGCAGTATGAAACTCAGGCAATTTTCAAAAGACTTTTGGGCGCTTTATATTTTATTAGGCGTCTTGCTCACAGCTTTCATTTACAGGCTGGTCACGTAAAATGCCAATAATAAAACTTAAAAAATCAATAATACCAAGCTGCGATGTTGACAGCCTGGAGAAATTAAGGAAATTAGTCAAAGCTACTTGTTATGTCAATGGAGTTGGTGCTTACAAGATTGGGTTTGAACTAGTGATTCCATTCGGAATGAAGGCTGTTGTTAAAACAATAAGAAAATTTACTAAGCTTCCAATCATTTACGACCATCAAAAGGCTGGAACTGATATTCCTGAAATGGGATCAAAATTCGTGAAGGCGTGCAAGTTAGTGGACGCAGTAATCATATTCCCGCAGGCAGGTCCAGAAACAGAAGTTGCTTGGATAAAAGCTGCACAGCAAGCAAGAATGGATATCATTGTTGGTGGCGAAATGACTCATCAAGCTTATCTTAAAGAAGCAGGCGGTTTTATCGATGATAATGCGCCAGGAAGAATGTACGAAATTGCAGCAGGAATGGGCGTTAAAGATTTTGTAATTCCGGGCAACAAGCCGACAAGTGCACTGCAATATGTAGATTTGATAAGAAATAAAATAAAAAATCCTGTATTTTACTCTCCTGGATTGATTGCACAAGGCGGCAGTATTAGTGATTTGGCGAAAAAACTAGATTCATGGCATGCGATTATAGGAAGGGCGATTTATGAAGCTAAGGATATGAAAAAAGCTGCGGAGGAATTTGTGAAGAATTTGTGAAAGTAACGTAAAATAGAAAAGCTTAAATATTATAATGATTTTAATTAAATATTATAACAGGTAATAGTTATGGACTTGTGGATTACAGAGTTAATGAATAGTCTTGACAGAACCAAAGTTAAGATACTTTTTGGTGAACACGCAGCCAAGGATAAGAATTTGAATATGGAGGATGTGGATAATGCTGTAAAGACAGTTCAGATTGGTAAAGTTGACAAAGAAAAATCAACAGAAGAGAAGAAGCGAATCTGTTTCAAAAATTATTTTGGTAAGCAAAGGCAAACTTATTTTGTAGTTGTGGAATATTATCCGGATTTCATCAAAATAGTAACTGTGAATAAAAAGAAGGGAAAGTATTAAGGTGAATGAAAATGAAAACAAGCACATGCAAATGCGGCGGAAGTATTGAATTAGATAGATGTTTAGTTGATGATTTTTTGATTGAATGCATGAAATGCAACAAATGCGGCGAAATTCTTTTCACTCCGGAGCAAACCAAGCAATTGATAAAGCTTAGAGAAGCGAACAAGAAAATTGAAGGAAAGAGAAAAATAATCAAGGTTGGCTCTTCAATAGCTGCATTGCTGCCTAAGAAAGTTGAGGAATTTGGAGTGAAAGAGGGATTGATTGACAGCGTCAAGATTTTAAGCTCCAATTCATTAGAAATTAAGTTTGATAAGAAGATTGTGTAAAAACGAAAAAGAATGGGTTTAAAGGGTACAAGAATTAAATTAGTTGTACGAACTTTTCAACTTATTACCGAACAGGTTTTTAAGCTAACTCTGCCGCCGCTAAAATTTCTTGAAGAAGTTTTTGTGACCTTGTTTCATCGCTTGAAGCGACATCAACACTTATATTTTCTCTTCCCCCAGCTGGATTAGGGTCACCCATTCTTAATCTACCCACATCAGGCCTGTATAAACCATATGTTCTTGTGCCATCTGGATGGTCAGTAAAAAAGAAATTACCAAATGTTCTATCAAGGTAAACTGTAAATGCATTATCATCACGCACAACATGATAAACTTGATGGAACGGCCCTGCGTGTGTTGATGGATGACGAGTACCTAATTCATTAACTAATGTTCCTATAGTTCTTAAATGCTCATCCATACGAGAAAATGCTGTATCAGCCTTTTCACTATACCATTTAGCTGAACCATCAGGGAAAGCAAATCTTACGTTATGTCTTGCGACGTAAACTTGTTTTTGGTCATTCATTTTGATTCAATTGGAGTCTATTAATTGTTGAAGAATTGCAAAATTCTTATCAGAGAATGGAAATTTGTGGTCAAATCCGTTGGAACTTTTATGAGTATGCATTCTTAAAGTTTGTGGCTTTATTCCTCTTAGAACCGAATGCGGAACTTGATACACTTCCATCATGTCGAAATGCTCTTGTGTGTTCGGAACCCATTGAGACCCAACAGAATGTCCTGCAGGAACACGAGAGTCAACTAAATCTTCAACAAAACGCCCTCTGCTTAATGGTCCAGCATGTCCTCGCTCAAAAGCTTCAGCGAAATCTTCAGGCCTATAATCATTAATAACTAATCCATACCTAAAAGGTTCACTACCATCTTTTGGTCTGTATTTTACTACCATACCAAACTTTAGTTCTTCAAGTCTTGTCAATGGAACTTCATTTTGAGTTACCGATTGTTGAAGCGTACGTGTCAAATTCCTCTCTGCACGATAATGCCTTAACCTATAAGCTAGATTATCTGCAGTTGACTGAACTCTTTGAACAGGATTGTACATTTTACCACCGAAATGAATGTAATCATGACTAATTTATAAATCTTTCTATTTTTGTTACATAATAGTAATGACATAACTGTCGGGTGGGTGAAGGCTGACTAGAAGGCATGCTGGAAAGAAGATTTTATTTTTATCAAATTTTCTATGAAATAACGAGACCAACAAAAAGCTTATAAATTTCAAAATTATTTAGAGAGTTGGTGGGGATGAAAGCAAAATATTTTTTATTACATGTTTTAATATTAATTTTTATTATTGGTTGTACTCAACAACAAAAACAAACAGAAAAACAAGTCGAAACAATTGGGGTGGTTGAAATGAAATTAACAAGTTCTGCATTTACACATAACGGAAATATCCCATCAGAATTTACATGCGACGGTTCAGATTTAAGCCCGCCATTGAGCATTAGTGATGTTCCAGCAACTGCAAAATCTTTGGTTCTGATTTCAGACGATCCTGATGCTCCTGTTGGCACTTGGGACCATTGGGTTGTTTTTAATATTCCGGCAGAAACAAGAGATATTCAAAAAGGTAGAGAGCCTCAGGGAACTCCTGGCAAAAACAGCTGGGGCAGGATAGGCTATGGCGGCCCATGTCCGCCTTCTGGAACACATAGATATTTCTTTAAATTGTACGCTTTGGACACAATGCTTAATCTGCCAGAAAACTCAAATAAAAAACAGATTGAATCGGCAATGCAAAATCATATTCTGGCAAAAGCAGAGTTGATGGGATTGTATAAGAGAAGGTAAATTGAAGAGACATATTTATAAGTTAGTAGTTATTTCTAGTGCTACTTAAAATGGTTAAAAAGAGTAGATTATTAGCCGAGCAAATAAATTACGCTACTGTAGCTAAGCCGCATACTCCTATGTACCTTATTCATAAGTATTGGGCAAGAAAGCCCCATAATGTTGTTTCTGAGTATATCCAGCATTACACAAAAGAAAGAGATATCGTTTTAGATCCTTTCTGCGGTTCTGGGCCAACACCTATTGAGGCAATAAAACTTGGAAGAAAAGGCATTGGCATTGATTTAAACCCCATTTCTACTTTTGTTACGAGGATGACATCCATGCCAGTAGATATTAATCTTATAAAGAAAACATTTGAAGAAATTAAAGTGAATTGTAAAAGTGAGATTAATGAACTATATAAAACTAAATGTAAAAAATGCGGAAAAGATGCTTCTATAATATGTACTCATTGGGATAACTCAACACCAATTAAAATCTATTATTATTGTTATAGTTGTAATAAGAAATTAGATAAAAAGCCAGATGATGAAGATTTGAAACTAGTTAAGAAAGTTGAAAAAATGGAAGTACTTTATTGGTATCCAACCCAAAGATTAGCGTACAATGGAGAAGACTTTAAAGAAGGAACACATGACCCAAATATTGATTCAGTAGATAAGCTATTTACAAAAAGAAATCTTTTATCACTTACAATAATTTTTAATGTTATTTCCAAGATTAAAGAAGAAAAAATTAAGCAGATATTCTCATTTGCTTTTACTTCTATGTCTCATTTAGCAAGTAAAATGACACCAGTGAGACCAACAAGACCAATGAGTTCTTTTTGGGCTATGCACCGTTATTGGATACCTCCGATTTTTATGGAGTCTAGTGTTTGGCATTTATTTGATAGTGCTGTTTATGGGGCACAAGGGATTATTGAAGGCAAAACAGATTCAAACAGCCAAATCAAATACTATAAGGAAGCCAAAAAATTTGATGATTTAAATGACGGAGCAAATATTTTCTTAAAAACTCACAATGCTTTAGAATTAACTCAAATAATTCCTCCTAATTCTGTCGATTATGTTTTCACTGATCCTCCTTATGGTGGTGCTGTTCAGTATTTTGAGTTAAGCACTTTATGGGCTTCTTGGCTAAAGATGGATTTGAATTACAGAGAGGAGATTACAGTAAATAAACAACAAAACAAAGATTTTGAGTATTATCATAAAATGATGAGAAAATCATTTAAGGAAATCTATCAAGTTTTGAAGCCAGGAAGATTTATGACAGTCACTTTTCACAGCACAGATATAAAAGTATGGAATTCTATCATCAAGGCAGTTGTCATGGTTGGTTTTGAATTAGAAAAAATTATTTATCAGCCGCCTGCAAGACCATCTGCAAAAGGATTATTACAACCTTATGGCTCTGCTGTTGGTGATTATTACATCAGATTCAGAAAACCAGAACAAGACAACCATGTTTCTGAAAAAGAAATTGACTTAAAAACTTATGAGCTTGAAGTAGTTGATATTGCCCAAAGAATTATAGGCGAAAGAGGAGAACCAACTATATATCAGCACATACTTAATGGGATTATGGCTGATTTACATGGAGGCAGAAACGTTCCAGTCGGAGCAAAAAATGTAGAAGAAGTGCTTAAAGAGCATATTGGCAAAGAATTTGAGTTGCTCCCAGTCAAAGATGAAAAAGGCAAAACAATAGGGAAAAAATGGTGGCTAAAAGAATATGATATTTCACACTTCACTCAGCCGACTTTAAGTGATAGAGTCGAAAGAACTATTGTTTCGATATTAGATAAAAACCCAAAAGTGTCTTTTGATGATATTCTACAATCAATATTTATTGAATTTCCTAATGCTCTTACTCCTGAAACAGAAAAATTAAAAGATATTTTAGCAGAATATTCTGATCCAACTCCAGACGGAAAATGGCAGCTTAAGTATCAAGTTAGAGTAAGAGAAAGTGAACATAGCAAAATGATATTTTTCTTGGCATTATTGGGCAAAAAAGCAAAATATGATGTCTGGATTGGCTCGAATGAGCAAGCATCTTCCTATAATGGACAAAAACTTTCAAGTTTAGTTTCAATAAAAAAACCTGTATGGAGGTTTGTGCCAACACCAAATTGGGATAGAATAAATCAAATAGATGTTATTTGGCATGATAGGGGAAGGATTGAGTACACTTTTGAGATTGAAAATACAACTGCAATAACTGAAGCAATAGTCAGAAATTCCAATATTCCCCATAATAAATTAAAAAGAATCATAATAATTCCAAAAGAAAGGGAAGGCTTGCTAAACCGAAAACTTGAAGAGCCTATGATAAAAGAAAATATTGTAAAAAATAATTGGCATTTTGTATTTTACAATGACTTAGAGAAATTCTTTAACCAAAATACCAAGAAAGAAAAGATATTGATTGATGAGTTTGATAAACTTTTCAGAATGCCTAAGAAAGATATAGAAAAAAAACAGAATTCATTGAATATTTATTTATAAAAATGAAAATAGCAGTCTGCGGCGCTTCTCTGCCGCCATTTGATAAGAATATTCTGAAAAGAGCTTATGAAATTGGAAAGGAAATTGCTATAAACAATCATATTCTCAGATTTGGAGGCTGCTGGGGCTATCCTTATGAAGCAGCAAAAGGCGCTTTTGAAAACAATGGAAAAGTTATTGCGATTTCTCCTGGAAAAGATACAGAAGAACATGTTCAAAAATATAATTTTCCAGCAGATAACTTTACAGAAATCGAATATACCGGATTGGGAATTCCTGGGAGAAACCTTCCTCTCATAATAAATTCTGATGCTGTTGTAATAATTTCAGGTCAAATAGGAACTTTAAATGAATTTACACTTGCTTTTCATCAAAAAAAGGTTATAGGAATTCTGGAAAGAAGCGGTGGAATAACCATACTGATAAGGGAAATTGCGGAAATCTGCAAGAAAGTTGGAGAGGAAGACAAGATTGTTTATGAGAGAGATCCAAGAAATTTAATTAAAAAATTGGACAGTTTTAATAACCAATAAATTCTAACAATCAATAACATTAAAAATAACTGCTTCTTCTTGCCATCGGGCTCGTGGTCTAATCCGGTATGACGCCGCCTTCGCATAGAGAGGGATGAAATTGCATCCTCGCTTTGATAATGAAAAAGGCGGAAACTTCGGGTTCAAATTGTCGAAAGCGAGCATGCTTTCGCATGCAAGTCCCGACGAGTCCATATGAATACCTGCAAATCTATTTACGACCCACGAGAAGACAGCAATATACTCGAAAAATGGGTTCGACCATATGCTAAAGACAAAGTGCTTGATGTTGGCACTGGTTCTGGCATTCAGGCAATAGCAGCTGCACAAAATAAAAATGTAGATTCAGTTTTAGCCACTGATATCCAAAAAGGAGTTATAGATTATTGTAAATCTAATATTAAAAATCATAAAATAAAATTCTTGTGTTCAGATTTGTTTGAAAAAATAAAAGGAAAATTTGACACAATTATTTTTAACCCACCATATCTGCCTCAGGAATTAAAGCTCAAAGGCTTGACTATTGAAGGCGGCAAAAAAGGGTACGAAGTTATTGAAAGATTCCTAAATAAAGTAAACAAATTCCTAAATCCGGATGGAATTATTTTAATGGTTTTTTCTTCATTGACAAATAAAGAACAAGTTGAGAAATTTATCAGAGATAATCTATTAGAATTTCAACAGCTGGAAAAAGCCCATATTTTCTTCGAGGATATTTATGTTTATTTATTGAAGAAGGGTAATTTTTTGAAAAAATTAGAAAACAAAGGCTTAACCAATGTCAGATACTTCACAAAAGGGCACAGGGGACTTCTATTAATAGCCGATTATAAAAACAAAAAAGCAGTAATAAAATCCAAAAATCCAAAAAGCACAGCAATCGGAAGGATAGAAAACGAGGTGAAATGGCTTAAAATACTAAATAAGTACAAAATTGGCCCAAAATTGAATTTTTTTGACTGCGATTATTTTGTTTATGATTATATTTATGGCGACTTTATCGTTGATTATTTGAAAAAATCAGCTAAAAATAATATCAAGAAAATAATTAAGAATGTTTTCAAGCAATTATTTATCCTAGACGAATTAAAAGTAGACAAGGAAGAGATGCACCATCCTATTAAGCACATAATAGTAAGCAAACAAAAACCATATTTGATTGATTTTGAAAGAGCTCATTATGCGCAGCACCCCAAAAATGTAACCCAGTTCTGCCAGTTTTTGATCAGCAAAAATACAAGCCAAGTGTTAAAAGACAAAAAAATTTCTATAGATAAAAATAAGTTAATTGGACTGGCAAAGATTTATAAAAACAATCAAAACAGCAAAAACCTCAATAAAATAGTCGGTGCTGTATGAAAATAAAAAAGAAAAATTTCTATGCTGGCATAATGGCAATTATAGTGATGTTATTTATAATGGCATTCTATTTTGTTTATTTGGCAAAACAAACAAAGAAAATTGAAGAAAAACCGCGAGACATTTGGCTTGTTGACAAAAACGGCTATCTTTCTTACCCTCTGGACAGGGAAAATGTAAGATTTAGCAGGGAAGATTATGGAATTGACGGCAATCTTTCAATACACAAGATAATTTATCAGAGCAGGAATGGCAATATTTATGGCTTGCTGGTTTTGCCTGCAACAGCGGCTGAGCTTTTGCCTGGAGTTGTCTTGCTTCCCGGCGCGGGAGTTTCAAAAGAAAGCGAACTTGATCTTGCGAAGAAGATTGCCTCGCTTGACGCGGCAGTTTTGGCTATTGACCAAAGAGGCACAGGAGAAACAAATGGCTATTTCCCAAGTCTTGACGAGGATTTTCAGTCATTTATTAATGAGAAAGAGCCAGTCCAGCACCTTATGGTTTATGATGCTTTAAGGGCTTATGATTTGCTACATACTGCGCCTTTTGTTGATCCTGAAAGAATTATAATAGCCGGCGAAAGCTTGGGCGGCAGAATAGCAGTAATTGCAGCAGCTGTTGATAAAAACATTAATGGAGTGCTGATCATAAGCTCGGCCGGCTTTGATTTCAAGGACAAGGGCGATTTAAAAAAGGACGCTTTCATAAAGTCAATTGATTCAGACCATTACATTGAACAGATCACGCCTAGAAAACTGGTTATTATTCACAGCCTTAACGACACAATAATCTCAATCACATCAGCCGTACACTCGTTTTCAAAAGCCCAGGAGCCAAAGCAGTTTATTTTAGTCAATGACACTCGATGCAATCATGGCTATTGCGATTCGATGTACAATGAATTGGTAGCTGCTTTGGACTATCTTGTTGATATAAAGTCTAAAACGATTGTAAGCGTGCCTGATTGACGAAATACA
>CAZLGX010000035.1:0-9416 GCA_964559395.1 uncultured Methanosarcinales archaeon | reverse complement strand
TTGATTTATGGCTTGTTGATAATTCTCATGCTTGGCTCGGAAAAGCATACGAAGTATTGGGTGATAAGGAAAATATCAAATATTTTATATTGGAAAAAAAGGGTGAAAGTTACGAGACTTTGGCAGATGCTGTCGGAAAAGGAGTTGTAGACCATGTAATTTCCGCGAATACTTTGCACTTGGTCCCGGATCTGGAAGAAACTTTTAAAGGAATATCTGAAGCAATGAAAGATTGTGGAACTTTTACTTTTCTGAGCGGTAATATAACAAGGGATAACAGACCAGATGGTGTATTATTGGTTGATAATAGTGCAAAAAGAGTCCATGACTTAGCACTTGATATTGTTCGTACAGATCCCAGATTTGCATCATACAAAAAGGATATAGACTTGAGAATTAAAATGAATGAAGCCCAGAGGAAATTTGTATTTCCAGACCCAAGACCAATAGAAGATTATCTAGAAGCATTGAAAAAATCTAATTTTGAATACGAGCCTCCACAATACAGGCTATTGAAGGTGAAATATAGTGATTGGCTTAATTTCTTAAGGGTAAGGAGATTACAAGCAGGAATATTGCCAGAAATAGGTGGTCAAGATCCGTCTCCACAGGAAGAAATTGATAGAGATACTTTAATTACATCTGCAGCCAGTAAGTTGTTCAAGGAATTGCAGAGCAATAATCCAATGGCTGATGACGAGAGTTTCACCATTGACAGTGTTTATGTACTTGCAAAAAAAGTCGGAAAGACATCATTATTGCTAAATCATAAAACGGCATTGGTAACGGGAGCTTCAAGAGGAATAGGCAGGGCCATAGCTGTTGAGCTTGCAAAGCAGGGCGCTGATGTTATTGTGAACTACAACAAGAACGAGAAAGAAGCCATGGTAGTGGTGAATGAGATTAAAAAACATAGTGCTAGGTGCGTCGCGCTCAAAGCAGACGTGTCAAAATTTGATGATGTTAAATCAATGTTTAATCGCATAAAAACAGAATTCGGCTTTATTGATATTTTGATTAATAATGCAGGAATAATAATGGACAAAACGTTGCAAAATATGGATGCGAATGAGTGGAACAGCGTAATTAAAGTTAATCTTAACGGGGTTTATAATGTGACAAAGCACGCGCTTCCTTTACTCAGGAAAAAAGGAAGGATAATAAACATGAGCTCAATAGTTGCTTTGGACGGCAATTTCGGCCAGACTAATTATGCTGCTTCTAAAGCCGGAATAATTGGGTTTACAAAGTCTCTTGCAAAAGAGCTGGGCAAGCACAACATAACTGTGAATGCGATTGCGCCTGGGTTTATAGCAACAAAAATACTGAATTCCATTCCTCCAGCCAAGAAAAGGGAATTAGCGAATATGATACCTTTGGGAAAGATGGGCAATCCTGAAGATGTTGCCAATCTAGTGGCATTCTTGGCTTCTGAAAAATCTAGCTATATTACTGGAGAGGTAATCTGCGTGGACGGGGGATTAATCCTTTAGTCAGTAAGCTTTAAATAATAGTATTCATAAGCTCGTGTTGTGCACAGCACAAAACAAAATAGTGAGGTATTGATATGAGACAAGATAGAGGAAGGAGAGATTTCAGGCAAAGTTATGCGCCTGTAAAGGTAGGAGATGAGTTAGATGTGAAGATAGAGGCTGTCGGAGAAAAAGGCGACGGTATAGCTAAAAAGGACGGCTTTGTCCTTTTTGTCCCAAGCGCAAGGCAAGGCGACCAAGTAAGGATAAGAGTTACAAGAGTTCTTGCAAAGGTTGGGTTTGCCGAAGTGATTGGGCAGTCAGAAAAGGGAGAAGCCGAAGAGAGCCAGGAAGCTGGAGAAGAAGTTGATGCTTCCCCTGAAGAAGCAGGCTCTCAAGAGGAATACTCTGGCGAAGACACGGAAAATTTTGGAGAAGAGGGCCAGTAATTGCTGTTTCTTTTATTTTTTTCTTAAGTTAGATTTAAATAGTTATATTTCCGGTTATTGCCTATGAGATTGTTTATTGCCGTAAATTTCAACGAGTTAAAAGAGTATTTTGCTGAATTGCAAAAGTTGTTGCCAAATAATGCCAGATTGAGTTTAGTCAAATCCTTCCATCTTACGTTAAAATTTCTAGGCGAGGTGCAGCCTGACAAGGTTGATGAAATTGCTAAAATCTTAAAGACAGTAAAGTTTGAGCCTTTTAGCGTTAATATTGATTCTGTTGGCATTTTCCCAACTGAAAACTACATTAGGGTTGTTTGGATTGGCTTGAAGCCGGAAGAAAAAGTTATTGAATTGCAGAAACAAATTGACGAAACATTAAAAAATTTATTCAAGAAAGAAAAGGATTTCAAAGCCCACATTACTTTGGCAAGGGTCAAATTCCCAGAAGACAAAAAATCATTTGTTGAGGAAGTGAAGAAAATAAATGTTGGCAGCGAGAAAATTGAAATAAAAGATTTCAGATTGGTTAAGTCCACACTAACTTCTAAAGGGCCAATTTATGAGGATTTGGAAGTTTTTAGTTTAAATCAGTAACATATTTAAATGCAGTCCTTATCCATTATGTTATTGCCTAAGGGTACGTGTTATCCAAACTGCGGGCGATAAAAGCAGTTCAGATTTTCTGGACTGGTTAAGAATAATTAAAAACTTTGTTGAAAATGGCAGAAGAAAAATTTTTAGTACCAAGAGATGTCTATTTGAAATCAGGAATACATATTGGAACAAAATTCAGAACTGCTTACATGGAACAATTTATCTATAAAACAAGACCTGATGGTTTGTCTGTTTTGAATCTGCAGAAGATAGATGAAAGAATAAAAATTGCAGCTGCCTTTCTGGCGCAATACGCACCGGAAGACACATTGATTATATGCAGACGGGAAAACGGCTGGAAGGCAGTAGAGCTTTTCGGTAAACTTACTGGAGTGAGGACTTTTGCAGGAAGGTATCCTCCTGGTATTCTTACAAATCCGAATCTCGAGCAATACACCGAAGCAAAAATAGTTATGGTAGTTGACGCGTGGCCTGACAGAAATGCCGTGCTTGACTCAGTCAAAGTCGGGATTCCAGTGATCGCCTTGTGCGACACAAACAACCAAACAAACTTCCTTGACTTTGTAGTGCCTTGTAATAACAAAGGCAAAAAATCACTTGGACTGCTCTTCTACATTCTATCAAAAGAGTATTTAAAGGCAAAAGGCAAATTAAAAGATGACGAGGAACTGCCTGTAAAAATGGAGGAGTTTATAGAAGAATAGTCAGATAAGCTCCAATAAATCCTTCATAGCTTGTTTTATGTTCTTTCCCTTAAAAATGACTTCATAAGCCTGCTTTGTCAACGGCATTTCTATATTGTGTTTTGAGCTGTATTCATAAACAGCCTTTGTTGTTGGAATGCCCTCAGCAATCATCCCGTGCATTTCTTTTCTTATCTCTTTCATTGATTTGTTTTTAGCGAATTGCTCGCCTATAAACCTGTTCCTGCTGTGTTTGCTAATGCATGTCGCAATTAAGTCCCCAACGCCTGCTATCCCGTAAACAGTTCCTCTTTTTGCGCCAAAATGCCTTCCAAAGTTGTTCATCTCCATCAAGCCCAGAGTTATAATAGATGCCTTCGCATTGTCGCCTATGCCCAGTCCGTCGCAGACTCCTGTCGCCATTGCAGTTATGTTCTTCAGAGCTCCGCAAGTCTCTACTCCAACAACATCGTTAAGCTCGTAAACCTTGAAATAAGGCGTTGCCAGGCACTCTGCCGCTAGTTTTACAGCTTTTTTGTCCTTGCTTGCGACAACACTTGCAGTCGGCATTTTCCTGCTGACCTCTTCCGCATGGTTTGGCCCTGACAAGACCGCAATTTTTGAAGTGGCTAATTCGTCTTCTATAACTTGGGACATTCTTTTGGAGGTGGAATGCTCAATGCCTTTTGTTGCACTTACAATAATCTGGTTATTATAGTACGGCTTGATCTTTTTCAAAATGCTTCTAACAAATTCGCTAGGTACGGCATTAAATATTACCTCTGTATTTTCCAGTATGTTTTTTAAAGAATCATCGACTATTAGGTTGTTTGGAACCTTAATTCCTGGTAGATATTGTATGTTTTCTCTTTTGCTTTCCATTTCCCTAGCTAATTCTTCCCTTCTGCACCATAATTTAACATCAAATCCTTTTTCGCCCAGAAGTATAGCTAGTGTTGTTCCCCAGCTTCCTGCTCCTATGATTGAGATTTTCATTAATTTATACGAAAACTTATTTATATTTAAAACTTTAGTTGAACGGATATGGGTAAAAAAATTGTATTATATTGCAGTGGAGGGACAATGTCTGGAGTTTTTGGAGCTGGCGTATTTACTGCTTTCCAAGAAATGAATCTATATAAAAAAATTAAAGTTGTATACGGCGGCTCTGCTGGAGCAATGAACGCGGCTTATTTTCTGGCAAGACAATCAGAACTCGGCTCTTCCATATATTATGAAGACTTAACTAGTAATTTTATATTCCCATTTAATGTTCCAATTGGAATATGGCAGCTTTTTTGGAATAGGTACGTCAATCGATTGCATAAAATCAATAATGTAGTGAACATAGATTACATTTTTGAAGTAATTAAACATAAGAAGGTTTTGGATATTAAAAGGATTAAAAGACTGGGTATAAAATTTTATGTGAAGTTGTTAAATACTTCCAATGAAAAGATTGAGTATTTTGATGTGAAAAAATCAAAAAATCCTTTGAATATTTTAAAGGCCGCAATAAGTGTAAAGCCCTATTATTTTTCAAGCACGAATATTGATGACGAAGAATATATTGACGGAACCATAAAGGAGCCAATCGGGTTATCCTATTTGCTCAAGAAATATCCAAATGAAAAAATTGTTGTAGTTATTAATGAGCCCGTGTCAAGAGGGATTAAGCATTATACAAAAAATTACATGGAAGGCTCTGTTGCATCATTGTATCCATATAAAATTAACCTTTTCAAGCTGTTTATAGAAAGGGAGAGGTTGGTGAGGAATGATGTTAAACTGGCATTAAGCAGCAGGAGAGTATTGATTATATACCCGCCTAAGAATAATCCTACTGTACCTAGAACTACTGATTATTCAAAATTAATCACAACTTATGAGATGGGTAAGAAAGAGGCAATGAAAATAAAGGCTTTTCTAAAAAAATGATATTAATAATTGTATTTTTGATTGCTTAGTTTTGATATATCCTTCATAATTTTATCTGTAATTACGCGAAGCGTTTTTTTATCGAATTTGTGAGTATAGAAATTATCAAAGTACGTTAATTCTCCAACTTTTAAAATTACCTCTTTTTTAAATTTGGGAATTGATTTAGTCACTGGCAATAATTTGTTGGTTCCTTTAACAGCCATGGGTAATACAGGTACTCTTGCTTTAAGCACTAATTTAGCAATTCCTACTTTGCCTTTTGATAGTCTTCCATTACGCGTGATTTCCCCTTCGGGGAATATTCCAACTATTTGTCTGTTTTGTAAGTAAGCTACAGCTGTTTTCAAGGCTGATTTACCTTTATCTTTAGAATAATTCAAATTTATGGTGCCGACGGCCTCATGAAAAATCCTTGAAGGTAATAAACTAAATAATTCTTCTTTTCCAATAAAATGGATTTTTATGTTAAGATTTTTGATAAAAATTGATCCGATTATAGGGGGATCTAAATAGCTGGCATGATTTAAAGCTATGATGAAAGGTTTTGGATAATCAGATTTTAAATTAGTTATTTTTTTAACGAAAATTTTAATGAATAAGGGTCCAATGATTTTTTTAAGAAATTCATAAAATAATTTGTATTTATCATCAGTCATTTTAGTAATCATATCTTTGGTTTGAAAGTTTTGCTATTTCTTTCATTATTTTCGTAGTTACTCCATTCAATATTTTTTTATTAATCTTTTTATTATAGTATTCGGGAAAATGCATCGGCTTGCCTATATTCATGACAGCCTTGTGCATTTTTGGGATATATTTGCCTTTCGGCAAGATTTTAAATGTTCCTATCAAGCCGATAGGCAGTACAGGGGCCTTGGACAATAATGCGAGCCTTGCGGCTCCTGTTTTTGCTTTCTGAATTTTTCCATTTAATGTTCTTGTTCCTTCAGGATATATTGCTATTATTTTATTCTGCTTCAAGGCCTTTACCGCAAACCTTAATGTTTCTTTTCCGCCTGACTCTCTGTCTAATGGCACAGCTCCCACGTAATTATGCCAAACTCTTTGTAAAAATGTATCAAAATGCTCCTTTTTTGCCAGCCAGCATATTTTTTTATCCAGATAAGAAGTAATTATAGAGCCTATTATCAAATGATCCATATAGCTTGAGTGGTTAGCTGTTATTATGAAATGTCCTTTTCTTGATATGTTTTCCAAGCCATTTACTTTTTTTATCCAGAGCTTTATTGCAGGAAACAGTGTAACCTTAAATATTGTGAATACCATTTTAGTAATTATATTTTTGCCCTATCAGTTTTGCTATGTCTTTCATTATTTTTCTTGTTATGTTTTCGAGTGTTTTTTTGGTTGATTTTTCTCTGTTGTTAAAATAGATAGGTTTGCCAAATCTTATTTCGCATCTTTTGAATCTTGGAAATATTTTTCCTTTTGGCATTACCTTATATGCATCTATGATGCCCATAGGCACAACTGGAACTCTTGCTTTCAGGGCTAGTTTTGCAACTCCGTTAAACGCTTTTTTAAGCTTGCCGTCATAGCTCCTTCCTCCTTCAGGAAACATCACAACTAGGTCTCCCTTTTTAAGGAAAGTAATGGCTTTTTTGATTGATTGCGCATTTTTTCTTTGATTATAGCTTTCGTCAAGATAAACAGGCAGGCATTGCCCCCAGTTTAATATTATCCTTGTGGCTGGGTTTTTCCAATACCAGTTGTTTACCAAAGCGTGAACTTGCTTGTCCAATAAAGGTATCAAAATAGTGTATGGCAGCGGCGTTTCATAATAGCTTGTATGGTTCGCTGCTACGATAAAAGGCTTGTTTTTGGGTATGTTTTCAAGACCTTTTATGTTTCTAATCCACATATGATACACGTATGGAAGCCATCTCATATAAGGATAAATCATAAGAAGATTATTGATACTGGCATTAAAAATGTTTTGGTGGCTGATTAAAATAGCGCCTGCCTTCCCTAGATGTCTTCATATCCTTAATGAGCTGCAGAATTTTCCTGTTTGAAACCACATCGTTATAGCCATGACGAATGCTTGCGAGGATTGCTTTGTTGCTGTTGTTAAATCTTGATATTTTTTTTGATGGTCTTATTATAATATCGCCATTCTTTTCTAGCTTGTTTATTCTCTCAATATGTTCATTGTACACTAGGGAGTATTCTTTTAATGCCTTAAAAACTCCTTTTTCCAGTTTCCATTTCAGCATTCCTGACAAGAATTTCTCTATATTTATTTTTTGGGAATCATAATCTGGCCTTGTCAGGATTATTATCTTTCGTGAATTCTTGACAGAGGGGTGTTCTATAGGCAACGCATCGCTGAATGAGCCGTCAAAATATCTCTCATTTTTTATTTTGATTAATTTGCCGTAAACAAATGGTGCTGCGGTTGCCGCTCTTAGTATCTCAAAAAAATCTTCATTTGATTTGTTGTCAATATAATGTGGCTTTCCTGTTCTTGCGTTTGTGAGCGGAATTATCAGATGCATTTTTGAATTTTTGAGATTATTAGAATCTAAGGGGATTTTTTTCTTGAAAACTTCATCAACCATATAATCTATATCCAAAAGTGGCCTGCCTTTAAGCAGATTACTCATGCTTAAGAACCTAGGATTTGTCGCCTCGTCTGTCCATATGTAATAGCCGGGATAAAACTGTCCAGCAGCATAGTATGCGAGTGTTGCCGCGCTTGCCGAAGAGCCTATGAGGCAGTCTGCGTGCTTCAACCCAAAATAAGAGTAAAGCGCATCAACAGCACCTACAACATATGCGCCGCGCATTGATCCTCCTTCCGCTATGATGCTCAGTTTCATCTGCAACACTATTTAAGAAGTTTAATAAATACTTTTTGAAAAAAATTAATAAAAATAAAAATATAAAGACTTATTCAACGTCTTTTATTCCTGACTCATCAACATAGAATCCAGCTTCTGATTCAGGAAGTGATGGGCTGTCAACAAGTTTTGCAACCCTTGTTCCTTTCTTTCCTTTTCTCAAATAAACTCGGAAAGTTGATGCATGCGCAACAATATGCCCGCCAATTGCCTGTGTTGGATCGCCAAAAAACATATCTGGCTTTGCCATGACCTGGTTTGTGACATAAACACACAAGTTATGTTTGTCTGCAAGCTTAAGCAAAGTATGCATGTGCTTGTTTATCTTTTGCTGCCTGTCTGCCAATGTTCCTCTGCCAATGAATTCTGCCCTGAAATGAGCAGTTAATGAATCCACAACAATAAGCTTCACATTTAAGCCTTGCTTCTTTATCAAGTCTTCAACCTTTTCTGCCAAAAGCATTTGATGATCAGAGTTGTAGGCTCTTGCAACCTTTATGCTTTTCAGTACTTCATCTGGATCTAGGCCAACTCCTTTTGCAAGCTGTATTATCCTCTCTGGCCTGAAAGTGTTTTCTGTGTCAATGTAGACAGCAACTGCATCTTTATCAACTGTTTGCACAGCAACTGCCAATGCATGCCCTATTTGCGTTTTTCCAGAGCCGAATTCTCCAAAGCATTCAACAATAGCCCCTGTTTCAAAGCCCCCTCCTAATAAGGAATTCAAAGCTTTGCTGCCTGTTTTTATCCTTATGACTTTTTCTCTTCGCTTTAACAGCTCTTCTCCTGACTCAAAACCCATCTCCAAAGAAGATCTTGCAATAGCTATGAGCTTTTTGGCAACTGCATCCCCTATTCCTGTTGCTTCTATCAATTCTGCAGGGTTTGCAACCGCAATGCTCATTAAATCAGAGAATCCAACTGCAATTAATTTTTCTGCTGTTGCAGCGCCTACTCCAGGCAAGTCATAGATTGTTTTTTGCTTTTCTTCTTTCATTTCTTTTCTTTTTCTTCTTGAATTTGTTTCTTCTTCTATTATCAATTCTTGTTCCATGGTTATCCACCTTCTTTATTTATATTTTTGGGAAGAAGCCTAAATGACTTCTTCTATTATGTCTTCATCGACATAGTCTGGAGCGCTGGCTTCTGTCTCCCTAATCACTAAGTACTCAAATGCTTTCTGAAGCACTAGAGAAGCCCTTGGCAAGTCATTAACTCTTAAAGAATTAGCTGTCTGCCATACTCCATTCTTGTCTTTGTATCTTCTCTGCAAAGAAACAGTTCTGTATCCTACTATTTCTCCATTTCTGCCTTTGCCTTGATTCTGCCAGACAGTAGCAGTTATAACTCCTGTGCTGAATTTCTTTTCAGGCACGTTTCTAGTTTCGTTCA